>JAYTLK010000275.1:0-1952 GCA_043729515.1 Herminiimonas sp. | reverse complement strand
CTGATCCTCTGCGGCCCGACTTTTTGCAGTGTCGCGGGCAAGGCATCGATGCAGGAACTGTCGCGCCGCACCGGTGCGCCGGTGGTGTGCATGGAAAGCCCGCGCGGCATCAACGATCCGAGCCTGGGTGCTTTCGCCCAGGTGGTCGCGCAGGCCGACCTGATCGTCTTGCTCGGCAAACCGCTCGACTTCACGCTGCGTTTCGGCCAGGCGCCGCATGTCGATGCAGCGTGCAACTGGATCGTCATCGATCCGGACATGGCGCTGCTCGATCGCGCTGCCGGTTCGCGTCCGAAGCGCATGTTGCTGGCGACGCGTGCCGCCCCGGCCGATGCGATGGCGGCGCTGCTCGATCGCGCCGTTCGGCCAGACCGACCCGGACATGACCGGCGCAGCGGTGAACGGCGCCCCGGAGATACCTGGCTGGAAGACGCCATGGCATTGATCGCGCATCGGCCGCCGCAATGGCGCGCGATGCAATTCGCCGACGATGAGCCGGTGCATCCGGTAGCGCTCGGGCGCGCCTTGCAGGCCTTCATCGACCAACATCCGCAGACCACGCTGGTATGCGACGGCGGCGAGATCGGCCAGTGGCCGCAGGCGACCGTGCAGGTCGAGCGGCGCCTGATCAATGGCGTGGCCGGCTCGATCGGTCCGTCGCTGCCGTTCGCGCTGGCCGCCAAGGCCGCCAATCCATCGCAACCGGTGGTGGCGGTGATGGGCGACGGTACCTTCGGTTTTCACATGGCCGAATTCGACACGGCGGTGCGGCATGGTTTGCCGGTGATCGTCATCATCGGCAATGACGCGCGCTGGAATGCGGAATACCAGATCCAGGTGCGCGACTTCGGCGCCGACCGCACCAATGGTTGCGAATTGCTGCCGACACGGTATGAACAGGTGGCCCAGGCCCTCGGCGGTCATGGGGAATTCGTGTCGACGCTGGCCGACCTGGCGCCGGCGCTGGCGCGCGCGGCAGCGTCCGGCAAACCGGCCTGCCTCAACGTCATGTTGCAATCGACGCCGGCGCCGGTGGTGCGGCGCTCGGCCTGAGGCAGGGGAGGGATCCGGCGCGCAGCAATCAGTCGAAGAAGGCATCTGGCATTCCGAAATCGCGGTTTTCACGAAAGGAAATGAATGAAATTTGCAACGTTGATTCGCTGCTCGCTGGTCTCCCTGATGCTCTGCGCGGCACATGCTGCGCAGGCCGAGATCGGCGAAGTCACCATTGCAAAACAATACGGCGTCAGCTATCTGCCGTTCATGGTGATGGAACGCGACAAGCTCTTGGAAAAATCTGCCCGCAACGCCGGCCTGGGTGAGCTCAAGGTCAACTGGCGCACCTTCGCGGGTGGCGGCGTGATGAATGACGCGCTGATTTCGGGCAGCCTGCAGTTCGCCTCGGCCGGCGTGCCGCCATTCGCCACCCTGTGGGAAAAAACCAAGGGCAATCTGAACGTCAAGGCGGTGGGCGCCATGAGCAGCCTGCCGTCTTATCTCAACACCCGCAATCCGGCGGTGAAATCCATCAAGGACTTGAGCGATGCCGACCGCATCGCGCTACCGGCGGTCAAGGTATCGAACCAGGCAATCTACCTGCAGATGGCTGCGGCAAAAGCATTCGGTATCGAGCACTACAACAAGTTCGACAAACTGACGGTCACCATGTCCTTCGTTGACGGCATGGCAGCACTGCTGTCGGGCAGCAGTGAAATCAATACCCAGTTCGTCTCGCCACCCTACGCACAGCAGCAGCTGGAACGGCCCGGCATCCGCACGATCCTGAATTCCTATGACGTCATGGGCGGGCCGGCGACGCTGATCGTGGTCTACACCACCGAAGCCGTGCAGAAGGCAAATCCAAAGACTTACGGCGCTTTCGTATCGGCTTTTGAAGAAGCGATCGCGACCGTCAATCGCGACAAGCGTGCTGCTGCCGAATTCTATGTGCG
>JAYTLK010000274.1:0-12375 GCA_043729515.1 Herminiimonas sp. | reverse complement strand
GAGCCGCGTGCGGATGCGGAGCAGGCGTTGCCACTGGCAGCAGTTGGCAGCGATGTGAGCTTTGCGCCCGCATTTGCAGGCGGGGAAGCAGCCCAGGCTACCGCGAAGGCAGACAACCTCGACGAGTCGTTGCTGTTGGAAGGGTCCGAAGGCGCGGAAGCGATCGACGGTGATGCAGCGCAAACCGAAGAGCAGCGCCGCCGTCGCCGTCGTCGTGGCGGCCGCAACCGCAATCGCCGCGAACGCGAAGGTGCGGAAGGTGCGGAAAGTTCGGAAGCTGGCGAGAATGGGGAAACCGGAGACGAATCGGTCGTTGCAGAAAGCGAGACGGTGCAATCGCTCGCATTGAACCAGCAAGCCGGCGGTGCGTCTGCCGCTCTCGACAGCACGGCCGCCCGCTTCGTCGAGCCGATGCCGGAAACCGGCGAGCCGTTCGTGCAGGAGGACGTCGCCGCACCGGCGCCTGTCTCGCAGCGCACCACCTCCGCTTCGGCGCTCAGCAATGCGATGGCTGCACCGCTGATCCCGCAGGAAGTGGCGCGTGTTCCGGATGTAGCGCATTCGGATGCAGTGGCGTTCCAGGCAAGTTCGGACACATCGGCCATGACGCCGGCGCATCCAGACGCAGCGCCGACGTTGACACCGACGCAAGCCGATCCAGCAGTGGCCGAGAAAACGCCGGCATCGCAGGACCTGCCTGCGCCGACAGAAGCCGTCGCAGCACTGTCGCAGATGGTGGAGGCACCAATGCCGGCGAATGGAGCGGCACATGCGCCATCGACCGCTTCGGCGACGTTCGCAACACCGGCAATACCGACGCCTGTGACATCGGCATTCCCGCAAGAAGTACCGCTTGCGGCGATGGCTGAAACGCACGATGCACCGGCAGCCGCGCCTGAAAAAGCGGTGGTGGCTGCAGCAGTCGCTCCAGCTCCAGCGCAACCGGCGGCCACCGCAGCGGCGATGAACATCGATGCCCTGCAGCAGGTGCTTGGTTCGGCTGGCCTGACACTGGCGGCAACCGATCCGGAGAAACTGAAGGCAGCGCAGGAATCCGCCAGACTGGCAGCAGAGCCGCCACGCCTGGGGCGCGAACGCAAGTCCGCACACTTGCCACCGGCCGAGCCGTTGCAGCAGGTCGAGACACGCTGATCTGGCGTTCGTTACACGGGCCGCCAGGTATCGGCGGCCCGGTTTCATGAAAGGGCCTCGGCCCTTTTTTTACGTGCGCGGCAAGCGCTCCGCCTGACCGCGAACCTCGTGGTATCGTTGGAGAGACGCGTATCGGCCAGCTTCCCGCGGCCGTCATCCACGGCGAGAAATTTCAAGGACATCATGGCAGCAACCGGATCTTCGACATGACCGATAAAGTCATTCCCCTGACCGACCACCGGCATCTGCAGGCACTGCCGGTCGTTCCCGAGACGCTGGAGGCGCCCACCGGCCACCTGGGCGACACCCTCGGTCGGCCGTTGCACGACCTGCGCATCTCGGTCACGGACCGCTGCAATTTTCGCTGCGTCTATTGCATGCCGAAGGAGGTCTTCGACAAGAACTATGCGTTCCTGCCGCAGACATCCCTGCTGTCATTCGAGGAGATCACCCGCATCGCGCGATTGTTCGTGGCGCACGGCGTCGAGAAGATCCGCCTGACCGGCGGCGAACCGCTGCTGCGCAAGAACATCGAGAAACTGATCGCGATGCTGGCCGCGATCAAGACACCTTCCGGCCGGCCGCTCGACCTGACGTTGACGACCAACGGCTCGCTCCTGGGCCGCAAGGCGCAGGCGTTGAAGGACGCCGGCCTGAGTCGGGTCACGGTGTCGCTTGATGCACTCGACGAAGCAATCTTCCAGCGCATGAACGACGTCGATTTTCCGGTGGCCGATGTGCTCGACGGCCTGGAAGCGGCGCATCGCGCCGGCCTCGGGCCGATCAAGGTCAACATGGTGGTCAAGGCCGGCCTGAACGATGACCAGATCGTGCCGATGGCGCGCCACTTCAAGGATTCGCCGTTCATCCTGCGCTTCATCGAATACATGGATGTCGGCAGCAGCAATGGCTGGAAGATGGATGAGGTCATTCCCTCGGCCGAGGTGGTGCGCAGGATCGACCAGGTCATGCCGCTGGTGGCGGTGCCGGCCAACTATCCTGGCGAGACGGCGCAACGCTGGCGCCACGCCGACGGCAGCGGCGAAGTCGGGATGATTTCCAGCGTCACGCACGCATTCTGTGGCGACTGTTCGCGGGCCCGCCTGTCGACCGAGGGCAAGCTCTACACCTGCCTGTTCGCCAGCCGCGGCCATGACCTGCGGGCCCTGATGCGCGCCGGGCATGGCGACGCCGAAATCAGCAGCGCCGTGGCTCATCTGTGGCGCGCGCGGGGCGACCGGTATTCCGATCTGCGCAGCAGTCAGACCGCATTCCCGGTGCCGTTGCGCAAGGTCGAGATGTCTTATATTGGCGGCTGACCGATGAATCTCCCGACTCTCCAGACCAGTAATGCAGGGCGCGATGGCGTCGAGCCGATCACCGGCCTGATCCTGGCCGGTGGCCGCGGCACCCGCATGGGCAGCGTCGACAAGGGCCTGCAACCATTTCGCGGCGGGCCGATGGTGCTGCAGGTGCTGCAGCGCCTGCAACCCCAGGTCGCCAGCCTGATGATCAATGCCAACCGCAACCAGGCCGCGTATGCCGCATTCGGCGCGCCGGTCTGGCCGGATGCAATGGCGGATTTCCCGGGGCCGTTGGCTGGCCTGCAAACCGGTCTCCTGCACTGCCGCACGCCGCTGCTGGTGACCGCACCATGCGATTCGCCGTTCCTGCCGGCGGATCTGGTGGCGCGCCTGGCCGATGCGCTGCACGCGGAGGGCGCAGATGTCGCGATCGCCGTGACCGGGCCGGCCGACGCGCTGCAATCGCACCCGGTGTTTTGTCTGGCGAAAACAAGTGTCTTGCCGCACCTGAGCGCTTTTCTCGCCGCCGGCGGGCGCAAGGTCGATGCCTGGTTCGCCACCTTGCCGCTGGCACGGGTGCATTTTGCGGATGAAGACGCCTTTCGCAACATCAATACGCTCGATGAGCTGCAGCGCTTCGACGACAGCAACGGTGCGCCGGAAGGCACGCCGACATCCCAATCGTCCCTTATCCGTCCATCATGACCACTCCACCACCATCCCTTGCCGACGTCGCCGGCGCCGTCGACAGTTGCCTCACCGGCTACGACCCCAACGCGCTCACGGTGCAGCAGGCGCGGGACATCATCGCCGCCTGCGTGGCGCCGGTCGAGGCGGTCGAACAGGTTGCGTTGCGCAGCGCCCTGGACCGCATCCTGGCGCGCGACATCGTCTCGCCGATCGACGTGCCATCGCACGACAATTCAGCGATGGACGGCTACGCCTTGCGCGGCGCCGACCTGCGCGACAGCGGCACGATCATGCTGAAAATCACGGGCACGGCACATGCGGGCGATACCGGCATCGCCCCGGTCGGTGCCGGCAACTGCCTGCGCATCATGACCGGCGCCGTCATGCCGGCCGATTGCGACACCGTGATACCGCAGGAATTCACCCGGACAACCGAGGACGGCCGCATCAGCTTTGCCGCCGGAACCGTGCGCCCTGGCGACAACCGCCGCTTCGCCGGCGAAGACCTGAAGGCAGGCAGCGCTGCCCTGCCCGCAGGACGCCGCATCAGCCCGGCCGATCTCGGCTTGCTGGCCTCGCTTGGCACGGCTGAAGTACCGGTGCGCCGGCGCTTGCGGGTGGCGTTTTTCTCGACCGGCAATGAACTGCGCTCGATCGGCGAGACCCTCGACGAGGGCTGCGTCTACGACAGCAACCGCTACACCCTGCACGGCATGCTGCACCGTCTTGGTTGCGACATCATCGACATGGGCGTGGTCAGGGATGAACCGGCGGCGCTGGAGGCCGCACTGCGCAGCGCCTGCGAAAATGCCGATGCGATCATCACGTCAGGCGGGGTGTCGGTTGGCGCGGCCGACTACACGAAGCAGGTCATGGCCACCCTGGGCGATGTCGCCTTCTGGAAAATCGGCATGCGGCCCGGCCGGCCGATGGCGTTCGGGCGCATCGCATCGCAGAACCAGGAGGCTTTCCTGTTCGGCCTGCCGGGCAATCCGGTCGCCGTCATGGTGACGTTTTATTTCATGGCGCGCCCTGCCCTGCTGCGGATGATGGGCGCAACCGAGACCGACCTGCCGCTGCTGCAGGTGCGCTCGCAGGCGCCGATCCGAAAGAAGCCCGGCCGCACCGAATATCAGCGCGGCATCCTGTGGCGCGATGCACGGGGCGTGCAGCAGGTGCGCATCACCGGCGCCCAGGGTTCCGGCATCCTGCACTCGATGTCGGAGGCAAATTGCATGGTGGTGCTGGGCGATGCGCAGGGCAACGTCGCCGCCGGCGAGCTGGTCGACGTGATGCCGTTTCATGGCCTGATCTGAGGGCGGGTTTGGACTCGGACCCGGACTCGGACCCGGGCTCGGGCGCCGTGCTCCATGTGCGGCCGTCCGGCTCAATCCTCGGGTGCTTCCAGCGCCGCCGGGCCCAACAACGCTTGCGCGGCCTCGCTCGGCAGTGCCTCGACGGTCTTGAGTTTTCTGGCCATCACGCGGCTGCGGGTCTCGGCGCTTTCGATGTTCTTTGCCGCCTTCTCGAGCGAAATACGGGTGGCCGACAGCACATCGCCGAACTTGGTGAATTCCGTCTTCACCGCACCCAGCACCTGCCACACTTCCGACGACCGCTTCTCCAGCGCCAGCGTCCGAAACCCCATCTGCAGGCTGTTCAGGATCGCCGACAGTGTGGACGGCCCGGCGATGCTGACCCGGCAGGTGCGCTGCAGGTCGTCTGACAATCCCGGGCGCCGGATCACTTCCGCATACAGACCCTCGGTGGGCAGGAACAGGATCGCGAAATCGGTCGTCAGCGGTGGCGACAGATATTTTTCAGCGATGGTCTTGGCCTCCACCCGGATCGCCCGTTCCAGTTCCTTGCCATAGGTGGCCACGCCTTCGGCATCGGCGCGTTCGGCGGCATCGACCAGCCGCTCGTACTGCTCCTTCGGAAACTTCGCATCGATCGGCATCCATACCGGCCGGCCATCGTCGCTCTGCCCAGGCAGCTTGATGGCGAACTCGACGCGCTCGCCGGTGCCCGGAACCGTCTCCACATTCTTGGCATATTGATCGACCGTCAGCACCTGCTCCAGCAGCATCGCCAGTTGCACCTCGCCCCAGGTGCCACGGGTCTTCACGTTCGTCAGCACGCGCTTCAAGTCGCCCACGCCGATGGCCAGCTGCTGCATTTCACCTAGCCCGTGATGCACCTTTTCCAGCCGGTCCGACACCAGCTTGAAGGATTCGCCGAGCCGGTGCTCGAGCGTGGCATGCAGTTTTTCATCGACGGTGCGGCGCATTTCTTCGAGCCGAGCGCCGTTGTCGGTCTGCAGGTCGCGAATCTTCTGTTCCAGCGTGCCGCGGATCTCCGTCATCCGTTGTGCATTCGATTCGGTCAGGGTGGCGAGAGTCTGGTTGAGGGTATCGGCGAAGCGCTTCAGGGACACGGCCTGCTCTTCCCGGTCATGCAAGGCCTGTTGCGTGATCGCCTGGCGCATCGCTTCGAGCTGCACCGCATTGACTTCATTGAGTTTGGAGAACTGCGTGCCGAAGGCGTCGAGCTGGCCGTTCTGCAGGCTGGCGATGCCGGTCAGCTGGGCTGCCAGGGTGCGCTGGAACTGGCCGAGATTGCCGCTCAGCTCGACCCGCGTGCCCTGCGCGGTTTCCTGCACCTGGCTGCGCAATTCACGCTCGGTGCGTTCGCTGGTCTGGCTCAGATGGCGCTCGAGGTCGCTGCGCAACTGGTTCAGCGGCGCGCTCAGGTCGGTACCGGAGCGACGCAGCAGCGCCAGGAGCTGCAATACCAGCACCACCAGCAGCACCACCAGCAGGATGATTTCCAATAGATTCATGAATAGGTTCGAAAAAAAAGATCGGGGAATGGTCGGCGCCGGAAATGCGCAGGCGCGCCACTGGAGTAGTGCATTACGGGGCTCGCAGAGAAGACCGGACCCGGACCGGCATGGAAGGATGATGCTGCCGCTAATCCGCCTTGTTGCGCATCCAGTCGGCAGTTTCGTAAAAAGACAGCAGAAGCCGCTCCTTGAGCTCCCGCGGCATGCCGAGATCCTGCATCGCCCAGGCCATGCAGCGCAACCACTGGTCGCGTTCGGGCGTGCCGATTGCATACGGCAGATGACGCGCCCGCAACCGCGGATGACCATGGCGCTCGACATACAGGTTCGGTCCGCCGGTCCAGCCGGACAAGAACCAGGTCAGCTTGTCGCGCGAGCCATCCATCGTGCCCGGATGCAGGCTGCGCAGGCTGGCGAATTCCGGCTCCAGGTCCATCAGGTCATAGAAACGGTCGACCAGTGCCCGCAAGGCATCGGCGCCACCGATGATCTCGAACAGCGTGGCCACCGGCGGCGGGGAGGTCGACGCCAGCGCAGGGTCGGCATCGGCGTCGGAAGAGTCGGATTGCGGGGCTGAATTCATCCGGCGATGATAACGCAACCGCTCACCCGCATCAGGCTTCCCGCAAGGTCTGCAGCGGCGGCTGGCGCAGCACGTTGCGCAGGCCGATCCAGCCACCCGCCAGGGCGCACAGGGCGCCGGCAATGACGCCGGCAGTCCACACCAGCGGACTGAAGACCCAGGCGAAATCGAAGACGAAATGCGCCAGCGCCCAGCCGACGGCTACCGCCCCGCTTGCCGCCAGCATGCCGGCAAGCGCACCCACGAGCGTGAATTCGATCCACTGCGCCGATGCCAGCTGACTGCGGGTCGCGCCCAGGGCGCGCAGCAGTCCGGCTTCGCGGGTGCGTTCGTGCTGGGAGCCCAGAAGCGCCGCATACAGCACCAGGCCGCCGGAGGCCAGCGTGAACAGGAACAGGAACTCCACCGCCGTCACCACCTGGTCGACCACGGCCTGGATCTGGCGGATGACGCTGCCCACATCCAGTACCGTCAGGTTCGGAAAATCGCGCGTGAGGTTGTTGACGAAAGCGTGGTCACCCGGCGGCAGATGAAACGCCGTGATCCATGACTGCGGCGCACTGGCCACCGATGCCGGATTCAGAATCACGAAAAAATTCACCCGCATCGATCCCCAGTCGAGCTTGCGCAGACTGGTGATGGTGGCGTCGACTTTCTGACCCCCGATATCGAAACCCAAGGTGTCGCCCAGCTTCAGACCCAAGGTCTTGGCCAGACCTTCTTCGACCGAGGCTTCCGGTTTGCGGTCGTCGAACCAGCGCCCGGCGCTGATGTTGTTCTGCGGCGGCGGCGCGGTCATGGTCGAGAGATTGAATTCGCGTTCGACCAGTCGCCGCGCCCGTTCGTCCGGGTAGGTCGTGGCGTTGATGACGGACCGGTTCACCCGGATCAGGCGGCCGCGCATCATCGGATACAGTTGTGCATCACCGACACCACCTGCTTTCAAGCGCTCGGCAATGGCAATGCGCTGATCCGGCTGGATGTTGATGACGAACTGATTCGGCGCATCCGCCGGGGTCGCGTTGCGCCAGCCATCGACCAGGTCGCCACGCACCACCGTCAGCAACAGCAGCGCCATCAGGCCAAGCGACAGGGCGACGATCTGCACCAGGGTGGCGGTCGGCCGCCGTTGCAGGGCCGTGAGCGCAAAACGCCAGGCCGGATGATCGATCGCCCGGCGCAAGGGCCGCATCGATTTCAAGGCCAGCCAGCCGATCAAGGAAAACGCCGCCAGGCCGGCCATGAAACCGCCAGCCGTCAGCAAGCCCAGGCGCAGGTCTCCGGCTTGCCACAACAGCAGTCCGGTGAAGCTGGCCAGACCCAGGAGGTAGGTCGCCACGGTTGCCGCCTGCGGCAGATCCTGCTCGCGCCGGATGACCCGGTTGTGCGGCACGTTACGCAATTGCAGTACCGGCGGCAAGGCGAAACCTGTCAACAGGATCAGGCCGGTGGCAATCGCCTGCAAGGCCGGCAGCCATCCGGCAGCGGGCAGCTGGTTCGTCACCAGACGGCCCAGCCACTCCAGCAATGCGAAATGGGACGCGAAGCCGAGCGCGGCGCCAATCAGGCTGCCCACCAGGCCGACTGCCAGGAACTCCAGCAAATACAGGATCGTGACTTCATTCTGCGTCAGGCCCAGGCAGCGCAACATGGCGCAAGCGTCCAGATGGCGCACCATGAAACGGCGCGCAGCCATGCCGATGGCGACGGCTGCCAGCATCGCCGAGAGCAGGCCGACCAGGGATAAAAACCGCTGCGCGCGATCGAGGGTGGCGCGCATTTCCGGACGGCCGGTTTCCAGCGATTCGATGCGGATGCCGCGCAGATTCTCGCGTGTGATCGTCGCCTGCACGTTCTGCTGAAACAGCGCGACGGCTTCCGGCGCACCGGCCACCAGCAGTCGGTAAGTGACCCGTGATCCTTCCTGCACCAGATTGGTCGCTGCCAGGTCGGTCGTCGACAACATGACGCGGGGGGCGAAATTCATGAATGCGGCGCCGCGGTCAGGTTCGGTCGCGATCGTACGCTCGACGGTGAAGACCTTGTCGCCCAATTGGAGGCTCTGGCCAATCCGCACCTGCAATGCCTGCAATACTGCCGGATCTGCCCATACGGTACCGGTGCGCGGGACGTCCCGGGTTGGCTCACCATCCGGTTTGCCAGGCGTCTCCAGAGTCAGGTTGCCGCGCAACGGATAGCCGGGCGTGACCGCTTTCAAGGCCGCCAGTTGCGAGCGAGTCGCGTCACCGGTGCCAGCCAGCGCCATGCTGGGAAAGGCAACCGTCTGCGCCATGCTCAGACCGCGCCTCGCCGCGTCGGCAATCCAGTCGGCGCGAATTGGCTGATCGCTGCTGATGACCAGGTCGGCTCCAAGTAATTGGTGGGCATCCCGGTCCAGCCCGGTGCGCATCCGGTCGACAAAAAATCCAACCGACGACAACGATGCCACCGCCACTACCAGCGCCAGCAACAGAAAGCGCAATTCACCGGCGCGCCAGTCGCGCAGGGTCATGCGTAAGGATTGGAGAAACAATGACATGCAGGCCTTGATCAAATGCTAGCGCCGGAAAAACCGGTCGAGCTGCGCCAGGTAATGCTGCTTGGTTTGCTCGGGCAGGAAGGCGGCGGTAAAACTGTTGCGCGCAAGCTGGTAGGCATGCCGGCGGGTCAGCGGCAGCGCATCAAACACCGCTTCAAAATTTGCATTGATGTAGCCACCGAAGTAGGCCGGATCATCGGAGTTGATGGTGACTACCAGGCCGGCGTCGAGCAAATCGAGCAGATTATGGTCCTCGGTGCGCTCGAAGACCTTCAGCTTCACGTTCGAGAGCGGACAGACCGTCAGCGGGATGGCGTCACGGGCGAGTCTGGCCGTCAGGGTCATGTCTTCGAGGCAGCGAACACCATGATCGATGCGCTCGACCTTCAGCACATCGACGGCAGCCTCGACATAGGCCGGAGGCCCTTCCTCGCCGGCATGGGCAACCAGATGCAGGCCGAGTTTCCTGGCATGGGCAAACAGGCGGGTGAATTTTTCCGGGGGGTTGCCGCGCTCGGAGGAATCAAGACCGATGCCGATGAATTTGGACTGGTGCGGCCGCGCCAGTTCCAGCGTCGCAAAGGCATCATCTTCCGACAAATGGCGCAGAAAGCACATGATCAAGCCACTGGTGATGCCAAGTTCGGTACGGCCGCGCTCAAGCGCCCGGTGAATGCCATCGATCATCAATCCGAAACCGACACCGCGTTCGACATGCGTTTGCGGATCGAAGAACGGCTCGACATGCACCACCTGGTCCGCCTTGGCACGCAGCAGGTAGGCCCAGGTCATGTCGAAAAAATCCTGTTCCTGCAGAAGCACGCTCGCACCAGCGTAATACACATTTAGGAATGACTGGAGATCGGCGAATGCATAGGCACGCCGCAATGCGTCCACCGAGTCGTAGGCCAGCGCGACGCCGTTGCGCTGCGCAAGCGCGAAAATCATCTCGGGTTCGAGCGACCCCTCCAGATGCATGTGGAGCTCCGCCTTGGGCATCTGCTGCAGGATTGGCAGCAAGGGATGTGGTTTCGCTGGTGTCCGGGAAGGGATCGACGTCGTCGGCATGCGGTGTCCGGTGCGGATGGATGAAGTTGCACAAGACATGATTCTACGACCATCCGGCGCAATCGGCCTGATGCCTCCGGCTCATTGCCGCCCTGACCCGTCCGGTCAATTGTCCATATCAACAAATCAAAGCGATGGCCGGTTCAACGTCTCGGCATGCGTGCGCTCGAAATTGTCCTGGCAAGGTGCGCAACGCAAGGCGGTTGGCTGTACCGCCAGCCGAGCATAGGGGATCTCGACGCCGCATTGGGCGCAGTCCCCGTAATCTCCGCTATGCATGCGCTGTCGCGCTGCCTCGATCGAACGCAAGGCGCTAAGGTCGCGGCCCGCAGCGGCATTGTCGAGATCGATCGTCAGGGTGGCGAAGGAGGAGTCAGCCGTGTCCGGCACTTCGCTGGCGAGCTGCAGAAAATCACTTTTTTCGCCATCTTCCCGTTGCAGATGCTGCTCCAGGGTGGCTTCCTGCTGATCGAGCAGGTGCTGCAATTGCTGCAGCTGGGGTTGTGTAAGTTTTGTCATCAATCTTGGGTCATTATTTCAGTGCAAAGTTCCCTCGGGCATCGGGAACACCGTGGTCACCCGGCGCTTTTGCCAATCGGAATCTTTGCGTACATGGTTTCAACAAGGAGCCTTCGGTACCACCGCAGCGGTTGACGGGTTCGATGGAGTCGGCCCACAATCATTTGCCAACTGCATGCGCCGTTCAAGCATGCAACCGAACGTAAGAGGAAACCACCGCCATGCCGGTCATTAACGTCGTTCTCACGGAAGTCGACCATCAACGCCTTGAAGAAGAACATGTTGCCTTGGCAGCAGCATGGCCAGGTTTGGGAAACAAAGGGCAGCCGCCGACCTTTGCGCAATGGCTCGGGCAACGCATTGGCGCGGCTGAGTCAGCTGCCGATCCGCAGGCATTGGGAGACATCCGGGTTTTCAACGCCATCGAACGACTCATTACCAGCCTGCCGCAGCACGGATTCAATCTTGCTTGCACGGCGCCATCAGGCGCGGATTCGGCGGCATCCGCACTAGCGCTCGGCAACACCATCGTTACCGATTTCCAGCTCCAGCCGACCTACGGCAAGCGACTGCAGGAATTGTTCATGCATTACCTGAAAAGTGCGCGTGAAATCGCCGATGCAGCGCAGGTCGGCCTCACCAACCGTGCTTATGGCGCCCTGACCGAGGCACATCGGCAGCTCACCACACGTACCAGCGAGGCCACGGCAACACTCGGCGCCGAGAAGGCGATCGGCCGGATCGAAGGGGCGACGGCAATCCTGGTAAGCCTGGACGTGATGGACAGAAACACCGCAAAAAAACGCACCAGCGCCTTCAAGGCCGAGGCCCGCGCGGTGCGCAAGCCGGGCCTGCTCGGCCGCATGTTCAAGGACAAGTGAACGTCTGTCCGCAACCGATGTCGGTCTAATCAGGCAGAGAAAGGAGCAATCATGAAATGGCCATGCAACCAGTTCGGCGTGCCCCAATATCCGGATAACGACGTGCGCCGCTTGCTGGTGCTGCTGGCGGCCATCGACCTGCTGGAGCGGCCGACACAATCGGCGGTCGCTGACCTGAGTGGTTATGCACGCGATCAGATCGATGCGGGTGTGGTGCGCCTGCGGGAAGAATGTGGCGTCAATCTGCACCGCGTCGGCGAGACCTATCACATTGCGGACTGGGGAGCGTTGCTGACACCGGGCGGCGTGCAGCAAATTCTCAAGCCCGGCTGATCACCGCCGGGAGGGTCCCCTCCTGCGGAGCGCTCTCTGCAGAGATCAACCGGCGGGTGATTCCAGCAGCGTTACGGCATGCGCTCGTGCTGCGGAAAGCGCTGCCTCCTCGGTATCGAAACGGCTTTCAAGTTCGACCCGCTTGCGCTCGATGATGCCATGGCGATGCGCCGGGTTGTCCGATGCGCCGAAAACCGCGACATAAGCGCCCCAGCCTGCCCCGTCAGGCAACGGCATCGCCTCGCACTCGATTTCATAATTGCCAAACTGTTCCGTCGTCATGATGCCCTCACGATCAGGCCGCACGGCGCCGGCCAGAATGCGAATATTAGCAAGGCCAGATGGTGAGGCCGCGAGACCTGCCGCACTTAAGCCGGCTTGTTTCGCTGGAAAGCAACGCCATTTCGTTGAATTGGTTACTGGAAATTTATTTATTTTTGGTATCTAATTACTGTGTTCAA
>JAYTLK010000273.1:0-3505 GCA_043729515.1 Herminiimonas sp. | reverse complement strand
CGAACCGACGTGACCGCACCGCCGAAGCTTTCCAACATCCCTGCGTAGCCCCCCGTCTTGCCGTCCCAGAAGTTGACCGTGGCATCGGTGCCCGCCGTGGCCAGCAATGACGCGTCGTGATTGAACGCCACAGAAGTGGTGCTTCCACCGGTCGCGCCTTGGATACTGTGACTGCTCCGAGGCAGGACGAATTGCACCGTTCCGGCTTCAGTGTTGATGAAGTGGGGTCTGCCGTTGACGATGGCCAGAACGTGCAAACCATCCTGCAAGAAAGTCAGGCCCGCTGTTTCGACCATCGGTTTGTCGGCGATGGGTCGATACGGCAGCAGCGGTACGGTTTGATGAATGCGACCAGACATCACATCCCAAATCTGGACGGCAACCTTCCGCTCGTCGTAGACCGCAAAACGCCGCCCCTTCGGATCGAAAGCATACGAGCCCGTTCCCGAATAGGAACGCTGTGCTTCGACGAGCAGCGGTGTTCGCACGTTTGATGCGATATTCCAAAGCACCAACGTTGGCTTGGCGGACTTGAGTGGCTCGGCACAGAGGAGCAGTTGTCCATCCGGGCTGAAGGCCAGCGGGGTGTCTGCGATTGTGAGCAGTTCGTTTCCTGAGGTCGTCTCAATCACCTGATAAGTGACTTTCCCAGCGGGCGGGGGTTCCGACGATTCCGGAGATAAGACAATGAACTTGCCGTTCGCGCTGATGCGGGAAGCCCCCCGCGAATGCTTGCGAATCGTCTCACCAGTCGTCAGATCCCACACTTCACCGGAACTCGTCTGGCCGTTGTTCGATGATACTCCCAGATACAACAACTCTGTGTCGGCGATGAACTGCGGGGTATCCGAGTAGGGAGCAGCACCTCGACCAGCCGATGTCGCGAGTTTCTGTCGTTTGGCCGTGTCCCAGACTTCCAGCGTGATTGCGGATGCGCCCGGCTTCCGGCCCGTGAGCACCAGTCGGGTGCCGTCCGAATTCCAACGAATCTGTTTGGATTCCTGGCTACTCCAAGTCGTCTCCAGTGGTGAGACGCTGCTGTCGGTGAGATCCCAGAGCAAGGGTTGATAGACGCTGGCCTTCTGCGTCATCACGACCAACTGCTTACCAGTCGGGGACAAGCTCGAACCGTAACTCAGTCCCCAGACGGGCATGGTGGCCACACTCTCGTGCTTCAACCGGGCAAGTTGCAGGCCGGATTCCAGATCGTAGGCGGTCAGCCCAACAGGTTCGACGCCAACGAGGACATGATGCTTTGCACTGAACAAGGGGTCGGCAAGCAACCGTGGGATCGTCACGACGGGCTGGCCACCGGGATGCCGCACCACAGTCAACGAGTAGTCTGATTTCGACGACGGGTTGGGGAGATCACCAGCCGTCGCGGAGTCGATGGGCGGGTTCGTTTGAATCATCAAGTACCGGTCGCTGGGATGTATTTCGACCTTCCGGATGTCGCTCCACGTTGGGCTGGCGAATGTGTATTGCATTGCTTGGCTGTCGGCATCCAAGATCGTCACGCCAGAATCAGCGCGGCTCGGAACGGCCAACAGGGGAGTCGTACGGGGCCACTTGATTGGCATTCCACTCGAAAACTCGCTGCGGTTGAATGCGTATCCAACCGAGCGCCCGGGGTCGAAAGTTCTCGGCTGGCGCGTGGCAAGATTCCACGACCGGATCTGCGTCCCCGATTTCAAAACGCCATCCTGAGAAAACATCGTGTCCTCAATCAGCATGGTGTTGGCAGGAGACAACCCGAACATGCCGCGAAACGGCCGCTTGGCCATCGGATAGGGCAGACCTGCTGCCGAAAATGTCCTGATCACGTTCATGGGACCGACGGTGGCGAGGATGTCGCCTGCGGGAGCAACGGCCAGGTCCAGCGGCTCGTGCTGAATTTGCACAGTCTTGGACGGGGAGAGCTGCGAGACGGACAGCTCCCATGTCTGGATCTGGAATCGATTCGCCGCAGGCATCGCACCCGCTTGGCTCGCCTGGCCCGGACCCGGAGGCACCTCTGTTACCGTCAGTAGCCGATCAGAGCCAATGAATTTCAGGCCGATCAGTTTCTTGATGTCTGCGTTCGGCGGATCGAGTTTGCGTCTGGCAATCACGTTTCCCTGCGGAAGCTCGCAGGCAATGAGTTCCTCCCTCGTCAAGACCGCTGCATAGGGCTTGTCGGGCGATACCGCCAAGAGCGGAGGATCCCGAAACTGCGCGACATTGTTGAACATGCCCATTTGAACATTGTTCGCGACGCCGACCAGTTTGGAGAACTCTTCTCCGCTTTGAGCATCCAGAATCCCCAGATCGACTCCTTGCTGGTTGAAATTCGCTCCTTCTGGGGCCTTGAGTTCGACCAGCCAGCGTCCGTCCGCCGAACGAACTGGCGACCGGTAACGAGGGGGCAATTTCAATTCACGGACCACTTCAGAGGTCAGGATGTTGCGAGTGACAAGTCCTTGACCTCCAGAGGTCGTGATGAGTCCATCGCCAGTAAAACTGAGGATTCCATTTGAGGTGTGGGAGAATCCCAAGGCAGAATTGACGGTCGCGGATTTGATCGCGTGCTGCTCAGCGAGATCCCAGAGAACCGGGTTGGGACCACCCAGAATCAAGACGCGCTTCCCGTCAGTATCGAACCGGAATTGCTGCGAACCCGGAAACGAGTCCCGAGAAACGGTTCCAGACGACACAAGCGAGCCGTCCGGTATCGCGAAGGTTTGGATGACCCGTTCCCGCGACGGAGAGAGGCTGAATACCACCACATGCAACCGTTTGCCATCGCCGGAAAATGCAATCGCTTCGGGGCGGGGGAACAGACAGGATTTCTCATCCAGCGGGAACTCGGCGATGTGGCCGCCGGAATCCAGATCAAACAATTCAACCACATGGGCTGGAACCGGAGAACCCGGCTTTTGAGTGGCGCGGCACACAGCCAGACGGCTTCCGACAGGATCGACTGCCAACCAATTTGGCCAGTTTGCGCTGGAGTTGCTCCCGCTATGGCTGTTGCTGGCAGCATAGGTCCGCGCGTCGAGATTCAACTCCTGTTGTCGATCCAGCGTTGAATGGGACAGCCATTCGATTGCCTCGGTGCGAAGCAATGTTTCCTGTTCGTCCCAGAAGGGTCGCGTCTCCGGAGAATTCCACTCATCTTTTGCGAGAACTTCCGTGCGAATTCGAGCTGCCTCGCGAATGAGTTGTAGCGCCTTCTGATGGCGATTCGGTTCTACCGTAGTCTTCAAGATTGCCAATTCAGCTTGAATGGCTCGGGCACGCGTCTCCGCTGATTGGAGCGATGTTTTCTGGTTGGCGGCCTGTTCTTCAGCGACCTTTCCCAAGGCGACATCAGTCGCCGTCCGCTGAAAGGAGTAGGCGATCGTCCCTGACACGGCCACCAGAAACACCAACGCCATCAAGCTCGATACCACCCGGTTCCTCAACACCCAGCGGCGGACGTGTTCGGCACGTGAGACCGGACGAGCGGCAATCGGACGCCCTTCCA
>JAYTLK010000272.1:0-3993 GCA_043729515.1 Herminiimonas sp. | reverse complement strand
GGATCGAGTCCATGTAGGCCGTTGCCAATCCGGTCACGGCATTGGTCACGCCCGGCCCGGAGGTCACCAGCGCGATGCCGACCTTGTTGGAGCTGCGCGAGTAAGCGTCGGCTGCATGAATGGCGGCCTGCTCGTGACGCACCAGGATGTGCTGGAACTTGTCTTGATTGAAGATTGCGTCGTAAATGTAGAGAACCGCACCGCCCGGATAACCGAACACGTGTTCCACGCCTTCCTCGGCCAGGCAGCGCACGAGAATTTCGGCGCCGGTGATTTCAGCCGGGGATTGATTCGACGTCGGCGTTGGTGCCGAGCCGGCATGCGCGGCAGTCGATGCCGTTGAAGCGGGACTTGCAGAAGCAGGAGACGGGGTATTCATGTTGCATTCCTTTCAAGGTCCATGGGGAGATTGATCGGATGCTCATTCCTGTCGAAAACAGCCGGTGCGGCAGTCATTGGCGTCGCTCGTTGGTGCGGTGACGTCGCCGCGTAGTCCATTCGTGGAAGGAGTTCGGGGCGGCGCTGAACGCGACTCGTTCGGCCAGGAACACTGCGGCTGGGGGACTGTTTTCTCGCGCTTGTGGCACGGGTCAGAGCAAACAGCTTTACGGTATCAAAGCATGTCCAATCGTCAAGCGGCATTCTGCGCGGCCTGGGACCAGACTCTTTTCGGCGCTGTGGCGCGGAACCCGATACGGTAATCCGTGGGCTCCCCCAGGTCAAGAGAAATTCCCTGAAATCCTTTTAAAATCAACGATTTTGCAGTACCGGCATGCACAGCCGACTGCTTTTTTGCTAGTATTCGGTCAGTTTCGCGCGGCAACATGCTTAGTCTGCGGCAACCTTCCGGCCTGCCGACGTCCGAAATCCGTTCAACCTCTCACGTCGCACCCTTCCGCCGCACCGCATGGCAACTGAAAAAGAGCTTTCCGACTTCCTCGAAAACGTCGAACGCCGCGCCTTCAAGCAAGCTGCCTATGCCGTTCGCAAGGACGAAGCAGCGCTGGACATCGTGCAGGACGCCATGATCAAGCTGGCCGAGAAATACGGCGACAAGCCGGCTGCCGAACTGCCAATGCTGTTCCAGCGGATTCTCCAGAATACGATCCACGATTATTTCAGGCGTGAGAAAGTCCGTAATACCTGGGTCAGCCTGTTTTCCAGCATGGGCGGCAACCGCGATGATGCCGAGGATTTCGATATGCTCGAAACCTACGAGTCCGAGGATGGCAGCCGGTCATCGGAATCGAGTGCCGACAAGGTGGAGCGGGATCAGATTTTGGTGGCAATCGATGCCGAGGTACAAAAACTACCGACGCGTCAACGGGAAGCCTTCCTGATGCGTTACTGGCAGGATATGGACGTGGCCGAAACGGCCGCCGCCATGGGTTGTTCCGAGGGAAGCGTAAAAACGCATTGTTCTCGTGCAACGCATGCGCTGGCAAATGCCCTGCGAGCCAAAGGAATCACGCTATGAACCATTTTGCGACAGCCAAGGAAGTCAATTTCGCCTACAAGGTGCGGCATGCCTTGAACGAGCGCGTCGAGTTGCTGCCGGCCGGCACGACCGATCGCTTGGCGGCAGCGCGCAAGCAGGCGCTGGCCCGCAAGAAAAAAGATGCACCGAGCCGGGTGATGGTGTCGCAAGCCGTCGTGGCCGGACATGCAGGCATGTTTTTTGAACAACCCTTGTCATGGCTCGGCCGGCTTGGCGTTGCCGCACCGGTATTGGTTGGTGCGCTGATTTTCGTCGGCATGTATCAAGCGGCGCAGCAACAGCGTGTCAGCGAACTTGCCGACATCGATGCTGCCGTCCTGGCCGACGAACTGCCTCTGTCCGCTTACCTCGACCACGGTTTCAACGCCTACCTCGCCAAGCGGGGCGAGTGATGTCTGGCTCCGGCAGCGGCAGGCTTGCCGTCGGCACGCGGAGTCTCGGTCGTTCCGGTTTCTGCCTGTCTTGCCTGCATGCCTGCTTGCTGACGCTCGGTTTATGTCTCACCGCATCAGCCGGATTCGCGGTTGGTGAAACCGTGCCGGTTGCTCCCGCGCCGGGCGGTTCGCCAGCGGTCGGGTTGCCTGCGGTTGCCGTCGGCGCCGCGAAATTGCCAGTCAAGACGGCAATCGTCAATCCGACTTGGAAAGAACTGAAACCTGCGCAGCAGCAAGCGCTGGCGCCATTGGTATCCGAGTGGGACCAACTGGACCCGAATCACAAGTCCAAGTGGCTGGCAATCGCGCGCAAGTTCGAAACCATGAAGCTCGATGAACAAGGTCGGATCCAGGAACGGATGCGGGGCTGGGTTGCGCTGACGCCGGACCAGCGACGGGTGGCACGAGAGAGCTACGCGCGCACCAAAAGGCTCAATACCGATCAGAAATCTGCTCAATGGCAGCAATACCAGCAATTGCCGGATGAGCAGAAGAAGAAGCTGGCAGCCGAGGCATCGAAGAACAAGGTGGCTACCCTGCCGCCATCGCAGAGCAAGACCAAGACGGTGCCATCGATTAAGTCGGTCGAAAAGCCGATCCTGCAGCAGTCCATCATGCCGCGCACGGCAGCTGTCTCTCCTGGCATTGGCGGGCGCGTGATCGCCACGCCCCCTGCTGGTGCCGGCGCAGCACAGCCGGGCGCCGCACCAGCGACACCGCCTGGCGCACCCACGCCCGCCGGCACGCCCGCTCCGGCCAACGTCGAACATTAGCAACCACGCAGGGCAGACCGACTACTCCGGATTCGCATGAGCATTCCCACCGTCAAGCGCCGCCTGGCCAGCATGTTGTATGAATCGCTGCTGCTGTTCGGCGTCATTTTCATTACCGATATCCTGTTCGACGTGCTGACGCAAAGCCGGCATGCCTTGAAACTACGTGATCTGCGCCAGCTCTGGTTGTTTCTGGTCATCGGCGCCTATTTCATGTTCTTCTGGTGCCGCAGCGGGCAGACGCTGGCCATGAAGACCTGGCGCATCCAGCTCGTTGGCGCCAAGGGCGGGCCGCCTCGCCCGGCGGCAGCCGCCTTGCGGTATGTGCTGGCCTGGATGTGGTTCCTGCCGGCGATGGCCATTGACTACGCCTTTGGATTGAAAGGCTGGCCAAGCATCGTGGTACTGGCGCTCGGCATGCTGGCCTGGATGTGCACCGCGTATCTGGACGGCCAACGTCAGTTCCTGCACGACCGCCTGGCCGGCACGCGTCTGGCGGAAGCGCCCCAGCCGCCGCCCGTGCCTGCCTGACGCGCGTCGTGGCCGGTTAGGAACGTGGTAGCCCGCCTCGCCATTCTCCTGCTCGTCATCCAGGCACTGGTGGCTGTCACCATCGGCATGGCCTTGCATGGATATCTCGGCATGGCGGGCTGGCTTGCCGCAGGCAGCGGTGTATCGAGCGTGCTGTTGGTGCGGGCCACGATCGTGGCCAACAATTTTCGGCTGGCAGCACGCTTCGCCGGATCGATACCACCGCCGCCCCTGGGCGGGCGGCGGCGTCTGGGAATGATCTTGCGGGAACTGCGTGCGACCCTGCGCAGTTCATCCTGGGACATGCCATTGCACCGGCCCGCTGGCGTGCGCCGCCATGCAGGCACGGCGACACCCGTTCTGCTCATCCATGGCTACGGCTGCAACGGCGGCTACTGGCGCGCCGCGCGTGGGGCGCTTGACCGCGAGCGCATCTCGCATCACGCGCTCGACCTGGAGCCGATCCTGGCCAGCATCGACGCGTATGTTCCGCAGGTTGATGCCGCAATCGATGCGCTCTGCGCCGCCACCGGCCATTATCAGGTCATCGTCGTTGGCCACAGCATGGGCGGACTGGTAGCGCGGGCCTGGGTCCGGGCCTGCGGCGGCGCGCGGCTGGCACGCCTGATCACGCTCGGCACGCCGCATCACGGCACCGTTCTGGCGCATTTCGGGCCGGGCGAGAATTCACGTCAGATGTGTCGAAACAGACAGGCGCATGACGGTGATCATCGTGGGTTGGCGAGCGCCTGCAGCA
>JAYTLK010000271.1:0-23353 GCA_043729515.1 Herminiimonas sp. | reverse complement strand
TTGACGCATGCACGACAGGCTTGGCAAGAGCCAAAGCCTCGGCCTCAAGGAACGTTAAAGGTTTTAGTCCCCATGTAATGCAGATATCAGGAGTTCAAAATGACCATGATCACCGCTCTGTATGGATTTTTTGTTTATGTTTTTTTTCTTGCGACGTTTTGTTACGCCATTGGATTCGTCGGAAATTTTTCATTCCTGCCGAGGACAATCGACATCGGTGTTGACGCGCCGCTCGCCCAGGCGCTGATCGTCAATCTCGCGTTGCTTGCCGTGTTTGCGGTACAGCACAGCGTGATGGCGCGCCGTGGATTCAAACGCTGGTGGAGTCGCGTGGTACCAGAGCCGATGGAGCGGAGCACCTACGTGCTGGCAGCAAGCGCGTCGCTGGCGCTGTTGCTCTGGCAATGGCAGCCCATAACCGATCCAGTCCTTTGGGCGGTCACCGACCCCATTGGCCGTTTCACCCTGCAAGGCATTTTCTGGCTCGGCTGGGTGGTGCTATTGATCAGTACGTTTTTGATCAACCATTTCGAGCTCTTCGGACTGCGGCAAGTCTGGTCAAACCTGCGTGGAAAGGCGCTGCCCGAGCCAGTGTTCCATACCCCGCTTTTCTACCGCCACGTACGGCATCCCATTTACCTCGGATTCATCCTTGCGTTCTGGGCAGCTCCCGAGATGACGGCGGGCCATTTCTTGTTTGCAGCAGGCTGTACGGCGTATATCTTCATTGGTATCTGGTTCGAGGAGCGTGACCTTGTTGCCCAATTCGGGCAGCGATACGTGGCGTACTGCAAGCAGGCCGGCATGTTGTTTCCAAAGTTTGGCTTCCGTAACCGCAAGGATTCGGCGTAGCCCTGTTTGCAACGTCAAGTTCTCGACTGCGCGGCGTAGTCTGCAACGACGTTACATGATCCCGAATGAATGACTTCCGCAAGGAGCTTTTTCGTGTTGACCAAATCTCATTCGTCTCCAGAACGACTGGCTCTTGTTGCCGGTGTGCTCCCCCTTCCGGGAAGCTTGCCCGAACCATATCCTTATGAAACCATTGACCCTACTCATCAAGGTACTGTAGAACGAGGCGGCGTTCGAACATGGTATGCACAATATGGCGACAGCGGGCCGTGGTTGGCTTTCGCGCCCGTTTTCCAGATTGCCAACACCCATTTGCTCAAGGGCGTCGTCCCGCATCTGGCGCAACACTATCGCGTCGTGGTCTGTGACCTGCGGGGCAATGGCAGGTCGGACCGGCCGACGTCGCCGGCGGCGTACACCTTTGAAGACTATTACGCAGACTTCGTCAGCGTACTGGACCACCTGAAGGTCGAGCGTGTCGCAGTGGTCGGGATCTCGGCTACAACCATGGTCGCACTACGTTTCGCTGCCGAGCATCCAGCTCGCGTATCGCATCTGATTGCAGTTGGTGGCTACGCCTCCAATCGTGTCGACAACCCTGCCGTCGCAGCAGCGGTCGAAGATGCAATGTCGAGGATGCGCAGTGACTGGCCAGCCTACATTGACGATTTCTACAGCATCGTCTTCAACGAGCCGCACTCGACAAAATGCTACGAGGACGGTGTACTGTATAACGGCGGAGCTACCGACGGCGCGACGGTTGCAATGTGTCTTGCAGGCTGGATGGGAACCGACATGCGCGAGCAGGCAAGGACCATCAAATGCCCGACGCTGGTCGTTCATGGCGACGATGACCAGCGCGTGCCGCATGCAAAAGGCGAATCAATCGCGCAACTGGTCCCAGGCGCGCGACTGCTGACCGTCGGCGGTGGAGGGCACCTCATGCCAGCACGCGATCCAGTGGCCTTCGCGCTTGCATTACAGGACTTCGTCGGCCCAGGCCCTGTCCGTTCTACCTGGGTCCGGGGCATGGCGCGCAAGCCTTGCGCTCTATTCATATCCAGCGCTATTGGTCTGGGGCATGTGCAGCGCGATCTCGCAATTGCGCGCGAAATGCGCAAGCTGCAGCCGGATCTGGAGATTGAATGGTTCACGGTCGATCCGGCGGCCACCTATCTCAAGCGGGAAGGGGAGCGACTTCACCCGATTACCCAACGCTTGGCCAACGAAAGCAGGCACTTCGAAAGCATGGCTGGCGAGCACGACCTGCATGCCTTCTTTGCGCTGCGCACAATGGATGAGGTGATGTCGCGTAACTTTCTCACCTTCGTCGACTTGGTCAAATCGAAGCACTACGATATTGTTATCGGCGACGAGGCTTGGGATGTCGATTATTACTATCACGAAAACCCGGAGCTCAAGCGCCAGCCGTTTGTTTTTCTGACCGATTTCGTCGGGTGCCTGCCAATGGAAGAAGGCAACGCGCGCGAGGCATTCTTGTGTGCTGATCGCAATGCAGACGATATCGAGCACGTGGCACGCTATCCTTGGATCCGCGACCGCGCGATCTTCGTCGGTAACGAAGACGATGTACCTGAAATCCCTTTTGGCCCTGGCTTGCCCGGCATACGAGATTGGACCAAGCGCAACTTCGCTTTCACCGGCTATGCACTTCCCTTCGACCCGAAAGCGCTTTCCGATGTTGATGCATTGCGGGCGCGCCACGGATATTCTTGCGACGAGAAATTAGTGATCGCATCCGTAGGCGGCACTTCAGTCGGAGGCTCATTGCTACACCGAATCGCCGAGGCTTTCCCGATCATGAAAAGGCAGGTCCCTGAGTTGCGCATGGTCGTCGTGGCCGGGCCGAGGCTGGTTCCGGATGCTTTCCCCATCCACGACGGGCTCCAGGTGCTGCCCTACGTGCACAACCTGTTCGAACACCTGGCATGCTCCGACCTGGCGCTGGTCCAGGGCGGTCTCAGCACCTGCATGGAGTTGGTTGCAACACGCAGGCGATTCCTGAATTTTCCTTTGGAACGGCACTTCGAGCAATGCATTCACGTGCAGAACCGGCTTCACAACTACTGCGCGGATTGTTCGGTTCGCATTCACGAGTTATCAACCAATGAACTGGCGGAGCGGGCGATGCTCGCGATGCATGCGCCAGTGAACTACAAACCGGTGGAAACCGACGGTGCGTTGAGAGCCGCGCGCGAAATCATCGCAGTCATGGAGAACAGGTCGTGGGCTGCCGCATGAACGCCGATCCCATCCAGTGATCCGGTTTTTACTTCACGGATGTGATGACATAGTCGCCACCCTGCTTGTCGAACTCGACATGCACCTTGCTGCCAACGGCCAGCTTGGGCATCAATGCCTTGTCCTTGACTGCGAAGCCCATTGACATGGCCGGCCAGCCAAGGCTTTTTACCGGACCATGCTGCAGCGTCACCTTGCCAGCCGAATCGATATTCTTGACGACACCGTCGGCGGCATGGACACCGCCGTGCGAGGCTGCCTTGGTTTTTTTCATCTTGTGCATCATCTCCTTGCATTTTTTTTCGTCCATGTTCTTCATGTCCATGCCTTTCATGTCCATGCCTTCCATCCCTTTCATCTGCATGCAGTCGCCCATGTCCATTTTTTTCATGTCCATTCCTGACTTCATGTCTTTGCCTTCCTTCATCTCCATGCCGTGCATCGCTTTTGAATCAGCCGCTCTGGATGCGTCTGCCTGGGCGTGTACGCTTGCGGAAAAAGAAAATGCGGCGATAAGGGAAAGTGTCGATAACAGTTTCATCATGTGATCTTTCTTAAAATATTTTTGAAATGGCGGGTGTGTGTTTGCATAGATGCTGCAAACATGTTCTTCAAGGTGCTTCTATAAAAACCGGGTTGATCACCTGTCGGCCAGGCGATTTTATCATCGGGTTTTCCCTCCTTTGTCCATCGGTTATGTTCAGTTGCGTCGCCAGGTTTTCCTGCCTCCTGTTGATGATCAGTTGCTTGAGCCGACCTGAACGAGGTGCCGGAATTTTCGTAGTTGCTCACGTTAACGGTCACCAGCCTACGTCACGAACATTTCGCAAAGCGTGCCGCAGCAACTGATGCTGGCCAAGATCAGCCTGATAACAATTGCACCCGCTGCGCAAAATACGCTGGCGGGGCGCAGGGCTTTGCAGCATGGTCAGGCACTCTCGGCAATGATTGCCTGCGCTGCTTTCTCCGCCTGGCGTATCTGTCGACGCCGCAGCAAGAAATAAACGACGGGTACGACGAACATGGACAACAGCGGCGCCGTGATCATGCCACCGACCATTGGCGCGGCAATGCGCTTCATGACTTCGGATCCGGTTCCCGTACCGAGCATGATGGGCACCAGTCCGGCGATGATGACGGCCACTGTCATCGCCTTCGGCCGGACTCGCAACACGGCGCCTTCCCGGATCGCTTCCAGGAGATCGGCTTCGGACCCGTGCCCGCCATCCTGCCGCGCCTCCCAGGCATGCTTCAGATACAGCAGCATGATCACGCCGAATTCGGAGGAGACACCGGCAAGCGCGATGAAGCCGACGCCGCTGGCCACCGACAGATGGTGGCCCAGCACCCACAACAGCCAGATGGCGCCAGCCAGCGCGAACGGCAGCGTCGCCATGATCAGTGCCGCTTCATCGAAGCGCTTGAAGGTCAGGTACAGCAGCACGAAGATGATCAACAGCGTCGCCGGCACCACGATCTTGAGCTTGGCGGTGGCCCGCTCCAGGTATTCGAATTGACCGGACCAGGAAATCGCATAACCGGCTGGAAGTTTCACTTCTTTCGCCACGGCTGCCTGCATGTCGCGCACGGCCGAACTCAGGTCACGCCCGCGGATGTCGACGTAGACCCAGCCCGACAGCCGCGCATTCTCGCTTTTCAACATCGGCGGCCCGTCGTCGATGCGGATCTCGGCCACATCGCCAAGTCGGATCTGCGCGCCCTTGTCGGTCAGCAGCGACAGCTGGCGCAGCTTTTCGACCGAATCGCGCACCTCGCGCGGGTAGCGCACGTTGATCGGAAACCGCTGCAGGCCCTCGACGGTTTCGCCGATGTTGTCGCCGCCGATGCCGGCCGAGACAATGCTTTGCACGTCGGCGATATTGAGCCCATAACGCGCAGCGGCATCCCGGTTGATGTTGATGTCGATGTAGCGGCCGCCATTCAGTCGTTCGGCGAGCGCGGATGACACGCCGGGCACTTTCCTGACGATGCGTTCGACCTCGCCGGTGATGCGGTCGATTTCCTGCAGGCTGGTGCCGCCCACCTTGACGCCGACCGGGCTCTTGATGCCGGTGGCGAGCATGTCGATGCGATTGCGGATCGGTGGCACCCAGATGTTCGACAGGCCCGGCACCTTGACGATGCCGTCGAGCTCCTGGACCAGCTTGTCAGGTGTCATGCCGGCGCGCCATTGCTCCTGCGGCTTGAACTGGATGATGGTTTCGAACATTTCCAGCGGTGCAGGGTCGGTGGCTGTTTCCGCCCGCCCGGCCTTGCCGAACACGCTTTGCACTTCCGGTACGGTCTTGATCAGGCGATCGGTCTGCTGCAGCAATTGCGCGACCTTGCCGGCGGACAGACCGGGCAGGGCGGACGGCATGTACAGCAGGTCACCTTCGTCCAGTGGCGGCATGAATTCACCGCCAAGCTGTGACATGGGCCACAGCGTCAGCAACGCCAATAATGCAGCTCCGAGCAAGGTCGTTTTAGGAAAGCGGAGCACCGCTTCCAGCATCGGCCGATACACGGCGATCAGGAAACGATTCAGCGGATTCTTGTTCTCGTCCGGAATACGGCCCCGGATCAGATAACCCATCAGCACCGGGATCAAGGTGATGGACAGGCCCGCCGCCGCAGCCATCGCATAGGTCTTGGTAAAGGCCAGCGGTGCGAACAGCCGTCCCTCCTGTGCTTCGAGGGTGAAGACGGGGATGAACGACAGGACGATGATCAACAGCGAAAAAAACAGGGCCGGGCCGACCTCGACAGCGGCATTGCCGATCACCTGCCACTGCGCGTCGCCTTGCAGCGTCTTGCCCGGATGCGCGTGATTCCACGCTTCGATGTGCTTGTGCGCATTCTCGATCATCACCACGGCCGCATCGACCATGGCGCCAACGGCAATCGCAATCCCACCCAGCGACATGATGTTGGCATTCACGCCCTGGTAATACATCACGGTAAACGCAATCAGGATGCCGACTGGCAGTGTCACGATGGCCACCAGCGCCGAGCGCAGATGAAACAGGAAAATTGCGCACACCAACGCCACGACGATGAATTCCTCGATCAGCTTGTGCTGAAGATTGTCTACCGCCCGCCTGATCAGGTTCGAGCGATCATAGGTGGTGACCAGTTCGACTCCGGGCGGCAGGCCGGCTTTCAGCTTGTCGAGCTTGCGCTTGACGGCGTCGATCGTCTCCAGCGCATTTTTCCCGGAGCGCATGATGATCACGCCACCGGCGACTTCGCCTTCGCCATCCAGGTCGGCGATGCCGCGGCGCATCTCCGGTCCGATCTGCACACGGGCCACGTCGCCCAGGCGCACCGACACACCGGCGTCGGTCGTCATGAGCGGTATCTTGCGGAAGTCGTCCAGTGTTTTCAAATAGCCGGAGGCCCGCACCATGTATTCGGCTTCGCCCAGCTCCAGCACCGAGCCGCCGGTTTCCTGGTTCGCCTTCTGCACTGCATCGATGACCTTCCGATGGGGAATATTGAAAGCCCGCATCTTGTCCGGATCAAGCACGATCTGGTACTGGCGCACCATGCCGCCGATGCTGGCCACCTCGGACACGTTTGGTACGGTCTTCAATTCATACTTCAGGAACCAGTCTTGCAGCGCACGCAGCTGCGACAGATCCATCCGGCCGGTGCGGTCCACCAGCGCGTATTCATACACCCAGCCGACGCCGGTAGCATCCGGCCCCAATGCCGCCTTCGCCTGAGCCGGGAGGCGCGATTGCACCTGGTTCAGATATTCCAGCACGCGGGAACGCGCCCAGTAGGGATCAGTGCCGTCTTCGAACAGGATGTAGACGAACGAGTCCCCGAAAAACGAATATCCCCGCACCGTCTTCGCGCCCGGCACCGACAACATCGTCGTGGTGAGCGGATAGGTCACCTGGTTCTCGACGATCTGCGGCGCCTGGCCGGGGTAGGTGGTGCGGATGATGACCTGCACGTCGGACAGGTCGGGAATGGCGTCCAGCGGCGTGCGGCTGAGGGACCAGATGCCCCAGGCCGACAGCATCAACGTTGCCAGCAGAACCAGAAACCGGTTGGTGATTGACCAGCGGATCAGCTTGCCCATCATTTTGCGGCTCCCGGCATGCCGGGCATACCTTGCATGCCGGGCTTCATGTCGCCCATTGCCTTGCCGTCCACCGGCATTGGCACGGCCTTCACGTCGTCCTTCGACGCACCGCCTGCAGGCACAATGCTGGCGATTTCGTACTGGCCATCTTTCAATGCGCGGATTTCAAACACGACCGCGTTGCCTGCTGCAAGGTTTTTCGGGAGGCCGGTCGCAGGCGCCTTGAAACCCATCGTCATCGGTCCCCATTGCAGGTCCGGAATCGGGCCGTGCGAGATCGTGATGCTGTCCTTGTCGATTTTTTCGATCTTGCCCTGGCCACGGTGGGATGGGGATTGCGGAGACGTGACATTGTCCGGCGTGGCAGCATTTCCAGGCGGCGGCGCGCCTTGCATGCGCGTGGTCGTCCCGCGCAGGCTTGCTTCCGAGTCGATCAGGAACTGGCCCGATGCCACGACTTGTTGTCCGACTTCCAGTCCCTTGCGGATTTCCGTCTTGCCACCGCCTTCGCTGCCGATCTCGACATCGACCGGCATGAACCGGCCCTTGCCAGTGGCGACCATGACCACGCTGCGGGTACCTGTCTGAATGACCGCCTCGCTTGGTATGAGCAAGACGTCCTTGCGTCCAGATGGCATGAAACTGACCATGGCGAACATGCCGGGCGCAAGTTCGTTCCTTGGATTGGCCAGTTCGATGCGGGCCTTCAAGGTCCTGGTCGTTGCATTGACTTCCGGAAGCAAGGCACTGACCTTGCCTTTGAAAACGGTGCCTTCAAGGGATGGCGTGCGCGCCTCGACAACCGTACCGGGCCTGACCCGTCCGGAACTGTTTTCCGGGATCTCGGCGTTGACCCAGACTGCACTGGTGCCATTGATCCGGAAGAGGGGAGCGCCCGCCATGACCGTCATCCCTTCCCTGACCGAGAGCTCGGAGACGATGCCGCCGATGGGTGCGGTGAGGGTCACGCGCGGCAGCACCTTGCCGCTTGCCGCGACACTGCGGATCTGGTCGTCGTTCATTCCGACCAGGCGCATGCGCTGCCGGGCGCCATCACGCAATGCCTCCAGCCCGGGGATATTCGCCATGCGGGCCACCGAAAGATATTCTTCCTCGGCTGCGACCCACTCCGGCACATACAGTTGCGCCAACGGCTGGCCCTTTTTCACCGGGTCGAGAACGGCGCGCACATGTAATTTTTCGACAAAGCCGTTGCTGCGTGCCTGCACCACTGCAACGTCCCGGTCGTTGTAGGCAACGCTGCCAACAGCAGTCATTGCAACATCGAGCGAACCAGATGTGACCTCCACCGTTCGCAGGCCCAGATTCTGCTGAACGCTCGGGCTGATGGTCACACCGCTGTCGTTGCCACCGTCGCCACCGTCGCCACCGTCGGCAGCGTAGACCGGCACGAGCTGCATGTCCATGAACGGCGATTTGCCCGGCTTGTCGAATTTTTGGGCAGGGACCATCGGGTCATGCCAATACAAGACCTTCTTGTCACCGTCTGCCGATCCGCCGGCCATGTTTGCCGACTTCGCCGCCGTCACCGTGGGCGATTGTGCAGACATCTTCATGCCTTGCCCCATCCCCCATGAATACATCCCGTACCCACCCGCAGCGATCAACCCGGCTGCCACCAATGCACCTGCAATTGTCGACCGATTCATTTCGTATCCTTGGAATGGTCCATGCCAGCGTGGGATGGCGCTGCGCTGGTCGGGAAGAGGAAGTTGAGCTGGGCCCAAAGCCTTGCAGTGTCGGCCTGCAGTTGAAGGGCCTGCAGTCGCACATCGATTTCACTGCGACGTGCTGCCAACACCTCGGCCAGCGTGGTTTTGCCACCGCGGTAGGCCGTGATGCCGGCCAGGGTTCGCTGGGCTGCGAGCGGCACCAGATCGCGCTCGTAACGTGCGGCACGTTCGCGACCGTTGTTCCACTCGTTGATCTGGATCCGCGTCTGCGCCACGTGGTCACGCAGCATTTCATCGCGTTCGCTTTTTGCCTGATCGATTACGGCCAGTTTCGACGACAGCTGCCGGTCCTGGCGGTTATTCTGGTCCCATTGGAACGGAATCGAGACGCCAACGGAAACCATGTTCGAGTACGCCGGCCCGCGTTGCTGAAACGCGACCTCGACACTCCAGTCCGATTTTTTGTTTGCGAGTGCAAGTTTTGCCTCGGTTTCGGCAATCTCGACCTGCCGGTTCGACACCGCGATTTCCGGGTGATGAGCGAGCTGGGTTTCCAGAGTTGCGGGGTCCAGCCGAATGACGTCCGTATCCGGTTTTCCGGCCAGGGAAAGGTCGGCATTGCTGCCGGTCCAGCGGGCGAGCATCGTGCGCGCGTTCACGCTCCTGCGCCGGTATTCGCTCTGGCGGTCCTCGACGCCGGCCAGTGCGCTGCGGGCGGCGAAGACCTCTGCCTGGCTGCCCCGGCCGGCACGGTAAGCACCGTCGGCAGCCTGTATTTCAAGTTTCGCTTGCTGACCCTGTTCGTCGATCACTGCCGCCATCGCCTGTGCGTAATGGAGATCGAGCCAGGCGATTGCCGTGTCGCGTTCGATCGCGGCGGTAGCGACCTCTTTTTCAGCGATGGTCTTGTCGGCCATCTGGTTCAGACCAACGGAGCGCAGCAGTCGCTTGTCTGTCCGCGTGATTTCCTGCATGACACCGACCCGGCGCATGGTCATGAAATCGTTCGTCAGACTATAGCGGTCAGGGCCTGACACGGGTAAATTGTCGATACCGATCTTCAATACCGGGTCGGGTAGCTGACCTGCAGCGACTGCCAATTCACGTGCGGCCGTGACGGCAAAATCCTTGGCGGGAAGCTGACGGGAATGCACCACGGCGCGACGCTGTGCTTCGGCCAGCGTGAGCGGCCCATCAGCGGCGGCGGTCCAGGAGACCGGAAGCAAGCTCAGGCCGGCAAAGCCTATGCAAGCACAAACGACGCGGCGGGTGTGATGCGCCGTGCAGCGCATCGTACGTTGGAAAGACATGAATTCTCCAGAAAGCAGTAGTCGACATCGTCGGCATGCAGCGCGACGGCAGAACCTCTAGCGATCTGGAAAATTAAATACGGAAACAGCAGTTTCGAATGGCGAGCGGGGGAGGGGGCGCACCGGACTGGCGAATCGTGTCAAGTTCGAACGGATTCGCAGGCGTGGGCAAAACGTGGTCGACCAGCACCAGAGCGATTGCCGACGCCACGAACGGCTGTACGGCCGGCATTTCGGGCTTGTCCAGCGTCTGGTGCACTGCATGGGCGCTGGCATGGCAAAGACTTGGCTGCACGGTGTCCACTCGATCACAGCCAGGCATGTCGACAGCCATGGTCGACATTGCCGACATTGCCGACATCTCGGACACCGGAGCATCCCCACCAGCTTTCGGGCACACGTAGCCAGCGAGTACCAGTTGCATGAACATCATGCTGACCAGGGCCAGGAGTGCGGCGGCGACACGGGAGGGGCGAGTGAGTTTCATGATCGTGATCGTTTGACACGCGGATGGTAGCATCATTCAGCCAAAAACATTGCCAATGGAAGTGTGTCCGTGGAGGGGCCTCGTTACAGAGGTAAAGGGGCAGCGGGGTGATTCGCGTAGAAACAGGTATTGGGGATGGGGCGGCCCAGTCCCCTTGTTTTACTGTCTTATTTGATCCGCGATACTGTCAGCTCGCTCAACTCCACATTGGTGTTCTTTGCGAATACGCTCCATTCAGCGCCCAGCAACCCATGCATCCGGCTGGAGAACGCATACGTGTCATCCACGTACATGACGACCACGCTTCCATTGACATAGATCTCAAAGTTGACCACGGTCCCGATTGCAATCTCCAGCTGGGATTGCGGCTTGGTTCCCACTGCCCGAGACAACGGCAAATTGAAGAATTTCAACGATCGGTCAGTGGTGTCGATAACCAGGTTGGTGCGCCCGCCGGCAGGCTCGACGCCAAACTCAAAGCCGAATTCCCCCCCGCTGCCAGCAACACGGTTGAATTTGCCGGCAATGCGATAGACAGCCCGGGGATCGCCATCAAAGACGCCCAAGCGCTTGCTGCTGCGCTCGGTACCTTGGAGTGCGATGGGGTCGAAGTGCGTGCTGGTCGGCTGCGTACCTGCGAAGAGCGAACGCACGGCGTCCGGCACGCGCACGGCGAGCGCACCGTCAGCCTGCTGGATCAGCTGGTGCACGACAAGGTTGCCGCCCCATAGAAAATCACCGGAATCCTTCTGCATTTCCTTGTGCGGCACCCAGCCAGTCACGTAGGTCTGGCCGGCATGTTGCACGACCTTGCCGGCATAGAATCCTTCACCGTCAAGCGCAACTGATTCCGCCTTCTCAAAAGGGCCGTCGGGATGTCGACTGCGCCGATACTGCGTGCGGCGCGTCGGCGATTGCTCCGAGAAGCTCAGGTACCAATAGTCGCCGATCTTGAACAGCGTCGGGCATTCGAGATTGCCATCCCCGGCAAAAGAGTCATTGATGAAGAGGACGCCTCCGTCCTCCCAGTTGACCATGTCCTTCGACACCAGCTTGGCGATGACGCCGACACCACGCGAGCGTGCCGTCACGAGCATCCAGTACTCACTTTTTTCTTTCACATGGATGACATGCGGATCGCGAAAATCATTGCGCTCGTAACCGCCTGGGGCCTGGAACGTTTGCTCCGGATGCTTCGTCCAATGAACCAGGTCCCGGCTGGTGGCATGCAGGATCGCCTGAAAGGGATTGAGGTTCGGGTTGGAGCCCGTATAGTAGGCGTGATAGGTGTCGCCGACCTGGATGACTGAACCCGTGCCCAAGGCGAACTCCCGCGATGACCTGTCCTGAACAACAGGCAAGGCCTCGCCAAGATCCGAATAGTGGAAAAAGTCCGCTGTTGTCGCGTGGTACCAGGGGTGGAACGCTTCCCCGCCCGTCGGCCCATCGAACAGGTAGAAGACATGTAACTGGCCGTTGACCGAATACGGCATCGGGTCACCAAGCGCGCTGTTGCCAAACTGAGGATAGACAGCAGTCACAAAAGTCGCCGCAGCAATCGCGGGCTCTTGATAGGCAGAAATCACAGGAGTTGTTGCGGCGTTTGAAGGCTCTCCCGCACCACCGCAGGCGGCCATACCAACAGCGAACAACAGAGGAGCGGCCTTGAGAAAGACTGTGCGAAATGCTGAGTGGAGTCGCATTGAAGTAAAGTTGTAAGGTGGAAGTTTTATCCCACCCTCCATTCCTGATCAGGAGTACACAAACTGCCGACTCCCGTCACAGTGCCGAGTCGCGCTTATGCAAACAGAATCCAGACGGCAGGGATGATCGGCACGGGCGCAGAAACAGGCTGCGTCGGGTCCGGGCATGCGGGCGCGGTGCGTACGTGGGGCTACTGGAGGCAATGCATTACTAATGGCGCTAGCAGCGCTCGGTGCCGGCGTACGGATTAGTCAGTCAAAGAGACAATTGCTCATCAGAAAAATTAATTCTAAGCATTGTAAATTTCGAGAGCAATATCCGTTTAACAATTCGCGCACTAAATCTTTGCGCGTGGCCACAGTTGGCGGAACAGGCAGAAAATCCGTGCGCCAAACGATCAGGTCGTCCAGCGATTGTTTTCGATGACTGCTTCAGCGATCGCTGCACCTGGGCCATGCAGGCCGGGGAGTGGGGCGCTGCAAGCGATTGACCACATGGCGACGGGTCACCACGACCCGCGCAAGTCGATAGATAGGCTGGCCTTGTTGGCCACCGAAACGCTCGGGCAGAAGTTTGTGGGTCCGCACCGTTTGCCGCCATTTGGCAGGCAAATTTATTACGATGATGCGTTCAAGCGCTGTTCGTCAGATGAACTGAGCGACCGCTCATTTTTGCTGCCAAAGAAAATATGGCAATGAAGCGGAGATTGGGCCGATGAAAATTTTTAGGCCAATCAAGGTCGAGCGGCAAAAGCCTCGCGAGATGGAAATCTTGCATGCGCATCCGCTACGGGTGTAGAACTGCTGGAATCGGCATTTGCATCGCATTTGACAATGCACTGCGAAAACGTACAGCGCCTAGCGTTTCACGACGCGCTCAGATCGGCGCCCGGTAGCCGTAGAATTCATGGTCCTCGTTGTAGCCGCCTTGGCCTGCGCCAAGATCGGCGTAGTCGTGCACGAACTCGATCGCTTCTATCCACTTGACCATCTTGAATCCCAGCTCATTCTCGCAGCGCAGTCGGAGCGGTGCGCCATGTATTACGCTGACAGGTTCACCGTTCATCTCATAAGCCAGAATCGTCAGTTCGTGCTGCATGTTGGACAAGCTTTGCACGTCGTAATAGCGCCCACCATCGGCCTCGTCTGCCATCGAGTAAAAGACGACATATCGCGCACTCGGCGCCGGTTTTACCAGGTCGAGAATATGGCGCATTGGAACGCCACCCCATTTTGCGACGCCTGACCATCCCTGGATGCAGAAGTGGGTGGTGATCTGCTCCTGTTTTGGCATTGCCATCAACTCCGCACAGGAGAATTCGGCAGGGTTTTCTACGAGCCCGGTGATCCTCAACCGGTAATCTGCAAAATTATTTTCCACCATTTTCTCGAACGCGTCCGAAACAGGCATCGTCCCGTTCGGCCAGAAATAAGGCGAAATATCCTGCTCGCCCAATTCGCTGGTCGCATCCCATGACTGGGTAGTGCGGCCGAACGGACGTCCCATGATGGTGCCGATTTTTTGCACCATGCGCGCGTGGCGCAGCGTCAGGGGCGAGGCCACGCCCCACGATATCGCCAGCAAGATCATGCCAATGAAAAATAACCAGAAGCCATGCCAGGAAGCGTCGTTGACGCCGGCGAACATCATGTTCAGGTTTTCCCGGGCGCCGGTGATGAACACCAGGGTCACATGTGCAAGGATGTACAGCAGAAACCACCACATCGCGATGAAATGAATCGACCGGGCGCGTTGTCGGTTCAGTATCCTGCCGAACCAGCCCAGGCGATTGGAGATCGCAGGACTCTGCATCAGGCCTGTCACGATGGACGTTGGCGCAGCTACGAACGCGGTGAGGAAATATGTTATCTGCTGCAAGCTGTTATAGCGTGTCCAGCTATGGTCGGCGGGAAAGTTTAGCGACAGATACTGCAAGGCGGTCGATGCCGCATTTGGAAAGACTGCCCAGCTGGTCGGTACCAGGCGGGCCCACTGGTCCGTTGAAAACAAAAGCGCATAAAAAACGATGCCGTTGATCATCCAGAGAAGTGTGATTGAAAAGTGCCACCACCTCGCGAGACCGATGGAGTGGCGAATGCCGGGAATGCCCAGCCACCCCGGGATGGTGACCGAATCGTCCTTGGCCGACCAGATGCGGCCCGTCGGTACCGCCTTTTGAAAACGGAACCATTCGGTGCCTGGCGTGCAGTCACGTTTCCAATACAACCTGGGATGGTCGGCCAGGATTTGAATCCCGGCACGGATGATGAACGCCATGAAAAACAGGTTCAGAAAATGCTGTATCCGAAGCCATAGAGGAAAGCCGGTCGTGACCACCGTGGCCGAAGCCGGAATGCCGGGGTAATGCAGGATGAACTGCTGTACGGCAGGAAGGGTACGCAACGCCTGCGCCGTCGCGACTCCGGCGACCAACAATACGAACACTACCGGAAGCGCCCACAGCACATTGATCCAATGCCGGCCGATCCGGACCTTGGGCACCACGCCAGCTTGTGGCGGCAACCAGTGGCTCAGTCGAACACGATCATCAGCGTTGGTAAGACGGGTTGCCAGACGATCGTGGGGATGGGAGATGTTGCGGGAGTCGGTCATGCGCGGTCCAAATTAAAGGAGACATTATTGGTATCCCAAGAGTTGCGGTCTACCGCACAACGACAAACACATGCAATCCCTGATTCCCGGTTTTCACCGTCTTTCGTCGTACTGGTGATCGCCACCTTCTGAGCGGTTTTACGGGCCTGCGGATGACACGTCATGACGTGCTAGAACGAATTTTTGGTCATCATCAACCGGATCTTTTCGATCGCGCGGGAAGGTTCCAGTCCTTTAGGACAGACTTCGGTGCAATTCATGATTGTCCGGCATCGGAACAACCGATACGCGTCGTTCAAATCATCAAGCCGTTCTTCAGTAGCCTTGTCTCGGCTATCCGAAATGAACCGGAATGCTTGCAACAAGCCGGCAGGCCCGACGAATTTGTCCGGGTTCCACCAATATGATGGGCATTGACTGGAGCAACACGCACATAAGATGCACTCGTAGAGACCGTCAAGCCTGTCGCGTTCGTGCGGCAGTTGCAGGCGCTCTGTTTCAGGTGGAATATCGAGGTTGATGAGATATGGCTTGATCGAATGGTACTGTTTGTAGAATTGTGTCATGTCGACGACCAGATCGCGGATGACCGGAAAGCTCGGAAGCGGACGCAGCACAACGGGCTCTTGCAAGGTGTTAATCGGCGTCACGCACGCAAGGCCATTGCGACCGTTGATATTGATCGCATCTGAACCACATACTCCTTCGCGACACGACTTCCTGATAGTCAATGAATCGTCTTTTTCCTTTATTTCCAGGATTGCATCGAGCAACATATGCACGGATGGTCGAAGGGTCACGTCATAGTTTTGCATGCGAGGCTTTGCATCGGCATCCGGATCAAACCGATAAATCGAGAATTTCATGAATTTTTGCCTTCCATTCCCACCTGGACCGCATGAACCAGAATTGACTTTGCCTGGACACTACCTCTGCGTGCCGAACAAAATCCAGAAAGTCCACAGCACCATTGCCACCACTTCAATCCCCAACAAGGAAAAAAAGCAGATCCGTAGCGCAAGAGAGTCGACATAGTCCATGATCACGTCGCGCAGGCCGACCCAGGTGTGAAGCGCCAGCGCGACGAAAAATAGCGCGACGGCAAGCGACATCAAAGGGCTGGCAACCCAAGCGTGCCACTCGCGAAAGGAATCCGGTCTTTCGAACGTGAACCGCAGAAGCATGAACACGCAAAAGGCCAGCATGAAGATGGCAGTCAGGCGCTGCAACGTCCATGCGCGCAATCCCGACATTGCGCTTTTCAAAAAAACGCTCCGATGCACAGCAGGCCGACCACGGCCGCGCTACCGTTGACCAGCCATGCAGTCGAACGCGCATGGTGCAGGTGGGAGCCAACATCAATATCGCTCAACAGATGCCGTACACCCGCCAGAAGGTGGTAGCTGAAAACCCAGACGAAGACTGCCGCCACAGCATTTAGCGGGAAATGGCCGAGCAATGCGGCTGCACGCATGTACCCTTGCTCATCCTGCAGGCTTAGCTGCAGTACGAAGACGGCGCACGGAACGCCAACTGCCAGAAGCACGCCAGTAATGCGGTGCATGATCGACGTCACCGCGCCGATCGGCATGGCGATCTGGGCCAGATTAAAAAATACCGGGCGACTACGACGCAAATTAACCTCGATGACATGAAAACAAGCTGCCAAGCGTGGAGCCTGGCCCAAAGCGCGAGCAGATCTCCAAAACCAGGCTCATGCGTCGATATCGATCCGCGTGATGGTGACCGCAACTGGATCGCTTGCAGGAAAAGATTCGACTAATGCTTCGTCGAGTGCGGCGTTGTCATGCGTTGACTTGGATTTTGAACCAGCGTCCGATGGTACGATTTCGATGGGCAGTTCTACACTTTCAGTTGATACCAATGACGTCATTTGCTTCTCCATGCATGTTTCTCAATGCGTTTTGAGCTCGCAGAAACATGCTTATTACTCCACGATGCTCGACGTTAAATAATACGTTGGTCTGGCTTCCGTCGACTCCGTTGCTGGATGAACGTATTCTTTCAACGTCCTCCGATAAGTGGGATTTCGCCAATTCAATGGAAATCCTGGCAAACGCGCCTATGCGCGGCTGAGTGCCTTTCCTGAGTGGTGCACGATGGGGGGTTCGCCTGAATGGTGATCAGACTGGCGCACGTTGTACATCGTGTTATCCGCATTGGTTCCCATTTTCAACACACCCGTCACCGTGCCATGCCCGATTGCACTGCGGTAATGCCATGTCACTTTCGTGCCATCCGGAATTGTCTTGAACATTATTTCTCCTTGACCATTGAAAAAACGACCTGCAGTTCCTGAAATGTTGGTTCTCTAATGCAGATTTCTTTATATAAACTTCCACACTGCAACCTGCTTTCTATTTCTATTCAACACGCTAGACAAAACCTTTGAACAATAGTTTCTTTATTTTAGGGTGTGCCGACACACTGCCGCTTTCGTGAGAGAAACTGTCTTTGTAGTTGCATTCCGACCCCTATCAAAAATTCGCCAGCCTTTCGTTGCGGGTTGCGCGTAGTATGCTTATTCGGGAAGAATACGCGGCCCAATATCGCGCTTTACGAGAAATCATACTTTTGCTTTTTCTCGTTGCGTGCAGCGCAAACCTTTCATTGAATCGGTTTGCATGAATGATTGCAAAACCAGCCCATTGCGGCTGTCGGGAGCGACCTAATGGACAGTGCCATCATCAGCCTGCTCGGTGCCTTTCTCCTGTCACTCATCGGCCTGTTCGTATTTATCTGGTCCTTGCGCAAAGGACTGTTGCTGGAGAACCCGGCTGCCGCGTCAGTGATTTTCGCGCGTGGCGAAATCGGGCGGGTGGACGACCCCGCATTGCCGAACGACGAGAAAGAGTCAATGCAGCGTGCGGCCGTTGCGGCCGGCACGGCGACGCATGAAGCCGATGCCGACGAATTGCAGGACCGCATCCTGTCGGACCAGTCGAGCGCTTTCCCCGTCTTTATGTTCATCGCCTTTGCCTGCCTGTGGCTGCTGGTCGGATCGGTCGCCGGCCTGACGGCTTCGATCAAGCTGCATCAGCCCGACTGGTTGACCGACCAGGCCTGGCTGACATTTGGACGGGTCAGGACGGTCCACTTGACGGCGGTGCTCTACGGCTGGATCTCCAATGCTGCCTTGGGCATGATGCTCTGGGTGCTTCCCCGCCTGTTGCGCACGCGGCTCTATGGTGCGATCTGGGCCATGCTGGGTGGCTCTCTCATCAACATGGGCATCGCCGCGGCCATTGGCGGCTTTTCCGCAGGCTGGACCGACGGCATGGAATACCTCGAGATTCCGTGGCAAATCGCCATTCTCGTTTTTCTAGGTTTTGCACTGGTGATCTTGCCGGTCCTGTTCACACTGGTGAACCGCAAGGTCGAGCATTTGTATGTCAGCGTCTGGTACATGGTGGCGGCGCTGCTGTGGGTTGCATTGCTGTTTTTGGTCGGCAAGATGCCTGGTGTGCATACCGGTGTACAACAGGCCACCACCAACTGGTGGTACGGGCACAACGTCTTGGGGCTATGGTTCACGCCAGTCAGCGTCGGTGCGATCTATTATTTTCTTCCAAAAATCATTGGCCGGCCGGTGCGTTCATACAACCTGTCGATCCTGGGATTCTGGACGCTGGCTTTTTTCTACGGCCAGGTCGGCGGCCATCATTTGATCGGTGGACCGGTGCCGGGTTGGCTGACGACACTGTCAATCGTACAAAGCGTCATGATGGTCATTCCAGTGGTGGCATTCAGCATCAACATGGGCGGCACATTGAAGGGACGCATGCACCTGGCGCGCTATTCACCGACGTTGCGCTTCATGATGTTCGGCGGCCTGATGTATTTTGCTTCTTCGATACAAGGCTCCCTGGAGGCGTTGCGCAGCGTAAATCAGGTAACCCACTTCACGCACTTCACGGTGGCGCATGCGCATCTCGGCGCTTACGGATTTGTTTCGATGGTCCTGTTCGGCGCCGTCTATTTCATGATGCCGCGCGTGTTGAACTGGGAGTGGCCATACCCGCGCCTCATCACGTTGCATTTCTGGCTGGCGGCGATCGGCATGTCGATCTACTTCGTCGGGCTGTCGATCGGCGGTTGGTTGCAGGGCGTCGCGATGCTGGACGCGGCTGTCCCGTTCATCGACTCGGTGACGGTGACCGTGCCTTACCTGAAATTGCGCAGCGTCGGCGGTGGACTGATGGTGTTGGGCCACCTTGTTTTCGTAGGTCACTTCATGGCCATGGCACTACGCTTCGGCCCGACGCGCACCGGCGCTGCGCTGTTCTGGCAGCACGGCAAACAGGAACTGGCTCATGGACAATGAAGTCAAGCTGGTCTCCGGCGCAATGGTTGCACTCGCCATTGCGACTGCCGCACTGGTGGTGATGCCGTACATGGAGGTGCGCGACATCAAGGCGCCGCCCGGACTGAAGCCGTACACGAGCGCCGAACTTCGTGGCCGCGCGGTATATGTGGCCAATGGCTGCGTCTACTGCCACAGCCAGCAACCGCGCGACCGCAACTTCGGGCCCGACATGCAGCGCGGCTGGGGCCGTGCCTCGGTCCCAGCCGACTACGTCTACGACAGGCCACATCTGCTGGGCAGCATGAGGACCGGACCGGATCTGTTCAACATCGGCGCCCGCCAGCCGAGCAAGGACTGGCAACTGGGTCACCTGTACCAGCCTCGTGCCTACACACCAGGGTCGATCATGCCGGCATTCGGCTTCCTCTTCAACATCAAGGATGCAAAGGAAGCCGAGGCGGAGGGCGAACAGCCGCTCACACTGCCGTCCGCCTTTGCGCCGGCCAGTGGCAAGGTCGTCGTGCCAACGCCCGACGCGCTCGATCTGGTCAAATACCTGTTGGCACTGAACCATACCTATCCCGTTCTGCCGCCTGCCCTGAAACCGTGAACGCGAAGTCGACGCCATGTTGAACAAACCAGAAACGCCCAGGCAGGCCCAGCAGCGTGAAGAGGGCGACCCGTCCGAGCGGGACCGGCCGATTCCGGTGCTGGTTGCAATCATCACGCTCGCTGTCGTGGTCTTCGGCGCGGCGTACATCCTGTTGTCGGAACCGTTCGGCCAGCCCGAACTGGGTGACCGCCGGACCCTGTCGGACCTGCGACCGCCCCTGGCTGGTGCGGCGGGCGCCGTGGTCGACGGCAAGCAGGTCTTTGCGGCAAATTGCATTGCCTGCCATCAGGCAACCGGCAAGGGCTTGCCCGGCGTTTTTCCGCCGCTCGATGGTTCCGAGTGGGTTGTCGGCGACGAGCGCATCGTGGCCAACATCCTGCTGCACGGCATCGTCGGCGAGATCACCGTGGCCGGCAATCCATATAAGGGCGCCATGCCATCCTTCAAGCAGTTGGGCGACCCTGAACTGGCAGCCGTGACGACTTACATCCGCGGCGAATGGTCGAACAAGGTCAGCCCGATGAAGCCGGAACTGTTCGCAGCCGAACGCAAGGCGGCGACCCGAACGACACCGTTCAACGGTGGCGCCGAAATCAAGGCGTTATTGTCCAAGGCACCGTGATCTCTGCCTGCTGAATTATTCGTGGATCGCACACCGCGGTAGGCTTTGCGCGGCGCCTGTCACGGTACGCCTTGAAAGGCCTGATGTTACGAACCGCAGTGCTGAGCGTGATCCTGGCCGCGGCCGCCTATGGTGCCGCCGCCTGGCTGACACATGATTTCCAAATCTGGACGGCGGAAGGCGCGCGCCGCATGGAGGTTGTCCTGCAACCCATTGCGGCACCCGCCGTGCGGATCGATGGCCCTGGCCTGGGCCTGCAACCGCTGTCGCACATTCTGGCGGACGGACACGCGATCACTCTGCTGGATTTCGTTTATACCCGCTGCCGTACCGTTTGCACGGCACTTGGCAGCGTCTTTCAGCAAATGCAGGGCATGCTGCAGGCCGACAGCAGGGCGAACCCGGCGGCGCAGCGGGTAAGGTTGGTATCGATCAGTTTCGACCAGCAGTACGACAATCCGCAGATCCTGCAGGCGTATGCTGCCCGCCTTGGCGCCGACCCTCTGGTCTGGCGTTTTCTGCGCGTGCCTGACGCCGCGGAAAGCCGACGATTGCTGGCGGCTTTGCAAGTCGTGGTGGTGCCTGATGGGCGCGGCGATTTCGAACACAATGCGGCGCTCCTGGTGATCGATCAGCACGGCCGCCTCGTGCGTGTGTTCGACTACGCCGAGTCGCAGCTTGCCATCGATTTTGCGCGCGACATGGCCGGTCGCATCGCACCATGACGTCGTCCTCGCATCACTTGCTCAAATGGCAGCTTCCCGCATCAGCGTTCACCCTGAGCTTGCTGGCCCTGCCTGCCATGCGCCACGTACTCGAGGCCAGCATGACCCGGCAAATGCTGGTGCAGTTCCCCCTGCTGCTGCTGTCCGGGTTTTCGCTCGCGGGTAGCCTGCCTCGTGTCTGGCGCGCGGCTGCAGGCAGGTGGAACCGTCACGGCATCAGCGGTCTGTTCGCGGCGGCCATGCTGCTCGCCATCCTGATGATTCCGCGCTTGCTCGACCTCGCACTGACCGATATCCGAATCGAGCTGGCAAAATGGCTTGCGCTCCTGGTTTGCGGAGCTGCAGTCAGGCTTTCTTGGCGGCCAGCCGGGTTGGTGATGCAAGGGTTTTTCTTGGGCAACGTACTCCCAATGATGGCCGTCATCGGCTACCTGTTCGACAGCTCACCGGTACGCTTGTGCAATGCCTACCTGATCGACGACCAGGAAGGGCTTGGACAAAAGCTGGTCTGGATCGCCACAGTGATCGGGCTGACATGGCTTGTTTCCGTCTTTCGCAAACTGATGCAAACTAACGACTAGCCGGCATCCCCCGATAGCAGCACCATCGTTTTTCGGAAATGGTTGCTGGCGCATGCGATTAGCCCGAAAAGTGCGTCCGCACGGTGGCAGTACATCAGTTGGCGTCAGCCCGAATCGTGGATGCCGTAATTGGAAATCCAGTTATTTCGGCCGTGGCTTGGTCAATCCCTTATCTGGCTGGCTCAACCGGCCTTGTCTCAGATCGCCAACGGCAAGCGCCACGGCGCGGGCAACATTGCGCACTTCTTCTTGAACAGCCACATCCCGGTCGAGGGTGATGTGACTGTCTGCATAGGATTCGTAATATCCAATGAAACGATCAAGCCGCGCGCCCGCACCGGCATCGATCAATCCCATCCAATCGAGCCAATCCGACAAGCCGCGACGCACGCCCTCGATTCCTGCCACATCGCCATGAACAACCAGACCGTACGCGCGTCCGGCCAGATGTTTGGGGTAGTCCCAACCGGCAAGTTCGATTGCCTTGGCTTTTTCTGCATTTTTCCCATTGGTGGAAGTGGGGTCGGGGTTGCCGCCATCGGCACAGACGAGACGATCAATCATCAGCTTCAGCACACTCGGTGTCTGGTACCAATAGACAGGTGTCAAGATGATGACCGCATGGGCAGCCACCCACTTTTCATAAATTTCTGCCATCCAATCGTTGGTTTGTCTCTGCCCGTGATTCGGATAGCAGCTGCATGGCCAATGGCACAGCGGCATTGCTGTTGATGCGCAGCCCTTGCACGGATAGATGTGCTTGTCGTAATCCGATATGAGCAAGCTCAAATCGAGCATGTCCACTTCGATTTTCTGCGCCTGCAAGATTTCCCGTGCTATCTCCGTGAGTCGCCAGGTTTTTGATATTTCTCCTGGACAACTTCCATCATTGCGCGCCGAGCCGCAGATCAATAGCACCCGGGAAGGTGTCAGTGGATCTTTTTGCCGGATATCAATTGTCGCAAGTTGTTTGCTGCTGGCTTTCCATTCTGCAGAGAGATCGTAATCAGGGTTGTCGAAGCCAGGGCCTGCTTTTTCGGTGATGGGTGCCTTGTGGCCTTCTACGTAATTCGTCCATGCGATCTGTTCAACCTTCGACAGTGCATCTTCGACTTCCCCGAAGGCCGGGTCAACGAACGAGCGCCGAAACTGTAGATGAAATTCATCTCGGCCAAGTGGTGAAGGAGCTTGACCTGTGCGCGGTTTGGTCATGACGTCTTCCAATAGAAGTTAATCGCTCAAGGTCGGCCCTGTGCGCGATTCAGTCTGTCTGGCAGCGCGCATAGCGCTTCTCACTCGGACTGGATTTGTCCCATCTCAAATCGAGTGCAGCAAAAAGCAAAATCGCTGAAACCATTGAACGTTCGCTTTTGTCAATGCAAAAGCTGCTGAGACCCACACCCGAATGTTTTGCGGGCAGGCACCGACCATCAACCAACATGACCAATGGAACGAACAATGTCCCAC
>JAYTLK010000270.1:0-20373 GCA_043729515.1 Herminiimonas sp. | reverse complement strand
TCCACCTATCACCACCACGGATACTGCAAACGTTGGCAAAGTTTGATTAAAAACCCCTAAGAAACAAACAGCTTAGGGGTTTTTTTACGCCCATTCGCTAGGTTTTCCAGCTGACAGCAGCTCTTTTTGGGGCCATTTTCTGGGGCATATCGGATGCTTACAAAGCACACAAACCCAAAATAATGAGGATCATTTGCCTGCTGACGGACATTCGCAGCCGCCGCCCAATCTGGTGCATCGTCACAGGCAACCGGGGTCGGACTGCAAATTCATATCCTGAGTAACCAGGTCAGCCTACTGGTCACAATCAAGCAAAGCGCCTTGAGTGTCGAGCACGCGATCGCGCAAATCCGTGATGCGCTGAACCTGAACACTAGGATCGTTAAATGATCACCCGCCAACGTGGGCAAACAGGCGCTTCAGTGACTGTTCAAATCACGACCGGTCGAGACAATACAAACAAGATTGTCGAAGGGATGGGGAAAAGCACACGGCATTTTCGTCAAAGCGTGACAGCGAATATCCTAACGATATGCGTCGAAAAAAATCTTCATTTCGGGGGCGAGCTGAATGCTAGTTGTTCCTGCAGCAACGGCTGCGAAGCCAGCCGCAGTAAGCGGTGGAGGGCGATGAATCACCTCTCCGGAAGCGACCAATGACCGCAAACGTTGCTTCAAAATCCGTCGAGCACGAGCGTAAATAATGTAGCTTTGATGCTGGAAAAAAGGATGTTCTGCTGGACCTAAATAGCAAGATGAATCGTGAACGACATCCGGATAAACAGTCGACGCATTCAAGAGCAAAACTTCATCATGTTTTCCTGGATCCGTCATTAGAAAAAAGATATGGAGTCCCGCTCCGGACGGAATAAGAAAAGCGTCTTTTTGTGCAAGAGGAAAAAGCAAGCTGACTGTCATTGAACCGCAACCCGAGACCCTTCACCAGCAAAAATCGAATCAAACCGATTTTGTTCGGAAGCCTCCGCGGCAAGTACATCCGCTGCCTCTTGCGTCATCCCTACCGCTCGGAAGACCCGCTTCAGAGGGATGGGGCTGGACGATCCTTGGGGATCTTCCCACTCTTCACATTTGTCATGCGTGTAATCCACTAGCGCCCACTTTTCATAGCTGCCAAATTCGGCCCACACTGCCTCCAAAGCAAAAACATCAGCATCGCTGAGGGACGACAAGCTTTCGCGATCCATTTGATTATGTAGTTTTACCAAATGATGCTCTCGCGCTTCGATCAATGCGTCCCAAATAGGAGAATTGACATTACCATTGGTCAAGTCCAGTGTTTTCGAGAGGACTGGACCGTACGGCATTGAAACCATCAGGTCTCCGCAAATTGGCAACCCGAACTGCGCCATGGATTTCCGCTCAGTTAAGTATAAAAGTTTGGTCAGCACGATAACGTGCAACGTCCCCCCTGCTTTGTTCAACAAGAAGGCGGCCATCTGTGCTGCCTTTTTTTCGCTAAACATTTCGACCTCCAAAGTCACTTTTACTTGCATTCAACGATACGCTCAATCGTCAAAAACGGCCTGAAATATTACATGAGAGCCGCTGCCGTTGCAACGTTGATCAAGCGGCATCATGTATCGCAAGGCTAAATGAGACATTCAACTTGCCTTAAAAAAACTTTTCCAACTGTGATTGCACAGATGACAAGCATCTTATCCTTGTCACTTTGGCAACCTGTCATTCTGTCCAAAGCTGTAATGAATAGTAAAAAAACGGCTCTCTGGAACGCGACTAATTATGATCACGATATCCTGAAAGGAAGTGTCATGAAACGTCTCGCTCGCACCCTCGTCACAATCGCCACACTCGGCACTGGATCCGCCATTCTCGGTGGTTGCGCAGTCTATGGCCCGCCACCTGCGTATTATGGCCAGGGGGGTTATTACCAACCGCAACCGGTGTACGCACAGCCAGCGCCGGTCTATGTTGGCCCGCCAGTGTCGATCGGCTTTGGATTTGGTTACTGGGGCGGCGGCCACGGCTGGCGTCATCATTGACCTTGGCATGGCACAAAGAGTTCACCCCAAAAAAGCCACGCACTTCGTGGCTTTTTCCATTTCCAGAGCAGTTGATTGTATGCAAGGAGATCCCACTGCCGCATGATATGGTTCACTTGCCACCCGACACCCCCGCTCCGTCTTGAATTCCGTACCCGTTTTACAAAAACTGCTGGCCTTGATCGAGGATGACACCGGATTTGCCGGCCAGCGCACGACCTTGTCGGCCGTGGCGGACATCGACGATGACGATGTGAAGGCGGCACGCGTGCTGACCCAGGCTGTCCTGCAGGATGCAGCGTTGACGGCGCAATTGCTGCGCCATGCAAATGCAAGCCGTCGCGCCGGCCAGAGTGCATCGACGGTCGACACTGCAATCGCGTTGCTGGGCATGAACAAGGTGAAATCGGTTACGGCGGGGCTGATGGCAATCGATGCCGGCCCAGGTGATGCAAGCGATCCAAGCAATGCAGCCGGTGCATTCGATGCAACCGCAGGCCCACGCCGGATCGACGCCGCCCAAGCCGAACACCTGCACGCCGAACTGGCGGCCGCCACTTTCTGCGGCCTGCTGGCAGCGGGCCTGACGCGCCTGTATTCACCGCGCTTGAAATCGCAGGAAACCCAGGTCTGCGGCCTGATGCAGAACCTCGGCCGGATCTTTGCCGGCTACTATCTTTACGATGACATCCTGCGCAGCCATGCCTTGCAGGCGGAACTGAACCTGTCGGAGGACAATGCCGTTGCCCGTACCTTCGGCGTCGGATTCGACGAGATCGGCGCTGCCGTGGCCGAGCACTGGCAGTTTCCGGACGGCGTGCGGCAGAGCCTGGAAGCCGGTGCCGACAAGGTACCGGCGCGGCCGATCGCCAGCAGCCTGGAATGGCACCAGTATTGCGCAAGCTTTGCCAGGCGCGTCACGGATGCCCTGTTCCGCAAGCCGGAGCATCAGGCCAAGGGCGCGATCGCCGCTGAAGTGACCGCTTACCGCACGATGCTGCATCTGAAGGATGGCGACGTCGCAGAGTTGATCGAGGCGTCACTGAATGAACTCGACCGCCTGCTGGCCTCTGCTCCCTGCACCGCCGGCCGCGCCCGCGAGCTGTTGCGCAAGTCTTCCGATCGGGTGACGGACTGGCTGTCGCCACAAGATAGTCTGACCCGCACCAGTACGCCAGATACGCGCAAGACGCGGGTCGAGGTGATCTATCAGATCCTGCGCAGCATTCACGACACCTTCCATTTCGACATGACGCTGTTGTGCGTGCCGAACGGCAGTACCGAACTGGTCGCGATTTCCGGCGTCGGCCGCAATGCCAACCAGATCATTTCGCGCTTCCGCTTCGGCGGCGCCAAGGCCGACCTGTTCCGCTCGGTGGCGGCCAAGGCGGTCGGACTGTATGTGAGCGACATTCACGGCGGGCCGTATGCGAAATACATCCCTCCCTGGTATGCCGGGCTGGTCGGCGCACAGTCGATGTACTTGATGTCGCTGATGCACGAGGGTGAACATCTCGGCATCGTCTACGGCGACTTCAGCAGCCGCAAGGAAGTTGCGCCCGAGGGCCTCGACGGCCCCGACATGCGGCAATGGCGGGCTGCCCTGATTGCAGCGCTGCGCCCGCCGGCCGTGCGCAAGGGCTAGCGCAGCCAGCCGATTTCTATGCGATCTCGTGTTCGCGTTCCTGCTTCGCCTCGACTGCCTCCGGACCGCGGAACCAGGCTGCCACCCGTCGCCCCAGCGTGTCGAGATAGGTATATGCCACCGGCACCACCACCAACGTCAGCAGGGTCGACGTGATGATGCCGCCGATGACGGCACGCCCCATCGGTGCCTGCTGTTCGCCGCCATCGCCCAGCCCGAGCGCCATCGGCAGCATGCCGAACAACATGGCCAGTGTGGTCATGACGATCGGACGCAGGCGCACCTGGCCCGCCGTCAGCAATGCCTCCCGCTGACCCATGCCGCTGCGTTGCGCCTGGTTGGTGAAGTCCACCAGCAAAATCGCATTTTTCGTTACCAGCCCCATCAGCATGATGAAGCCGATGATCGAAAAAATGTTCAGCGTGCTGCGCGTGACCAGCAGCGCGATGAACACGCCGATCAACGAAAACGGCAGCGAGGCCATGATCGCCAGTGGCTGCAGAAAACTGCCGAATTGCGATGCCAAAATCAGGTAGATGAAGATCACCGCGATGCCGAGCGCCGCCATCGCCGAGCCGAAGGCTTCCTGCATCTGCTTGGTCTGGCCGCCGACGTCGAAGCGATACCCAGGCGGCAGTTCGATCGTCTTGATCAGCTTCTGCACTTCGCTGCCGACGTCACCCGAGGGCCGCCCTTCGACACCGGCATAGATGCCGACCCGGCGCTGCAGGTCCTGGCGCTTGATGACCTGCGGACTGCTCGACGGGATGAACTGCACCACCTGCCGCAGCGGCACCATGACCGGCCGGCCATCGACGCCGATGCGGCTGCTGGCCACCGACAGGTCGGCCAGGTCGGTGACTTTCTGCCGGCCGGATTTTGGCAGCTGCACGTTGACCTCGTAATTCTGGCCATCGGCCGCCAGCCAGTGACTGACTGCGTCGCCGGCCACGAACGGCCGCAGGGCAGTGCCGATCTGCTGCACCGACAGGCCCAGGTCGCTCGCCAGTTCATTGTCGACCTTGACGGTGACCGAGGGCGTGGAAGCGGTCAGGCTGTTTTCCAGATCGGTCACGCCTTTGATGGCGCCGACACGGCGCATGACGACGTCGACCACGCCTTGCAGCTTGTCGGCTTCGGCACCGAGAATGGCGATGTAGATCGGCTTGTCGTAGCCGACCGAGAGTTCGACGCCGGCAATCTTGCCCACCCTTTGCCGCAAGTCTTTTTCGATTTCCTTTTGCGTGCGGCGCTTGGTCTTCGTGATGTCGACCAGCTTCAGGTCGATGGTGGCGGTGTTGCGACCGTCATTGGTGCCGACCGTGGTGCTGACGATCTCGATTTCCGGATAGGCCTTGATCGCTTCCTCGACCTGGCGGATCTTGGTGTCGGTGTAGTCCAGGCTGGAGCCGACCGCGGTCTTCAGTTTCAAGGTGGTGTAGCCCTGATCCGAATCCGGCATGAATTCGGTACCGATGAACGGCACCAGAAAGAAGCTGCCGATGAAGAGTGAAAACGCCAGCAGCAGCGTGGTCTTGCGCCAGTTCAGCGCGGTGTCGAGCACCCGGCCATACACGTCGTGCAGCGCTTCGATCCGCCGTTCGATGGCGGCCATGATGCGGCCGAGCCAAGGGAGGTACTTGAAGCGGCCCTCGACCGGATCGCGCCAGACCGACGAAAGCATCGGGTCGAGCGTGAAGCTGACGAACAGCGACACCAGCACCGCAACCGTGACGGTCACGCCGAACTGAAAGAAGAACTTGCCGATGATGCCTTTCATGAACGCCACCGGCACGAAGACGGCAACGATCGCAAAAGTGGTCGCCATCACAGCCAGACCGATTTCGGACGTGCCCTCGTTGGCGGCGGCCAGATGGCTCTTGCCCATGCCGAGGTGCCGCACGATGTTCTCGCGCACCACGATCGCATCGTCGATCAAGAGACCGATGCACAACGACAGCGCCATCAAGGTCAGGAAATTGAGCGTGAAGCCGAAGGCCGACAGCGCAATGAACGTGGCAATCACCGAGATCGGCAAGGTCAGGCCGGTGATCACGGTGCTGCGCCAGGAATGCAGGAACAGGAACACGATCAGCATCGTCAGCAGGCCGCCTTCGATGATGGTCTCCTTCACGTTGGCCAGTGAGCTCTTGACCGCATCGGCATTCGAATAGACAGCCTGGATCTTGATGTCGGGTGGCAGGCGTTTCAAGAGTTGCCGGACTGCTTCCTGCACGCCCTCGCCGACTTCGACGATGTTGGCATCCTGGATCTTGACGATCGACAGATTGATGGCGGGCTGGCCGTTCAGGCGCGAGATCGACGTCCGTTCGCGTTCGCCGTCGACGATGTCGGCGACCTGTTCGAGCAACACCGGCGCATTTGCGCGGCGGGCAACGATGATCTTGCCGAAGCCGCGCGGATCGCGGATCTTGCCTTCGATGCGTACCAGTTGCTCGGAGGTGCCGCGGCTGATGCTGCCGGCCGGCAGATCCTGGTTGGTCTGCTGGATGGCGCGCATGACTTCATCGACACCGACATTCTGTGCGGTGAGTTGATCCGGCTTCAGGTTGACCAGCACCTGGCGTCCGACCGAGCCACCCGTTTGCACCCGACCGACACCGGCCACGCCCTGCAGTTTCTTGACGATTACCTGCTCGGTCAGGGTCGACAGATCGCGCATGCTGTGTTCGGCGCCGGTAATGCCCAGGGTCGTGATCGGCTGCGCATTCTCGCCGTCGAAACGCACGATGTACGGATCCTTGGCTTCCTTCGGAAACTGCGGCCGGATCTGGGCGATCTTGTCGCGCACTTCCTGCGTCACGCGGTCGACGTTGACGGAGAGTTCGAATTCGACCACGGTCTCGCTGCGGCCTTCGTAGGTGTTCGAGCGGATCATCTTGATGCCGCTGACGGTGTTGACCGTGTCTTCGATCGGCTTGGTGATGTCGTTTTCCACTGCCTCGGGCGAGGCGCCGGGATACAGCACCTGCACGAACACCACCGGCACCTGCACGTTCGGCATCTGCTCCACGCCCAGGCTGGAATAAGAGAACATGCCGAGCACGACCAGGGCAACCATCACCATGGTGGCAAACACGGGATTGCGAATGCTGGTCTTGGTGATCCACATGATCAGCCTTTCGATGCCGGCATGGCGGCTGCGGCGGGTGTCGGGGATGTGGCCGGTGCGGGAGGTGCCGTAGTGGCCGGCACGGTGGTCGGCGCGGCGCCCGGCAAGCGCACGCGGCTGCCATCGCGGATGTTGTCCAGGCGCGCCACCACTACCCGGTTGCCAGCGGCCAGCCCGTCGGCAACCTGCACCAGACCCTCGTCGTCGTTGCGCAGGCCAAGCTTGACCGGCTGGGAAATCACCCGGTCGCCGTCGATGCGCAGCACGGTCGGCGCACCGTTCTGCTGGCGGATCGCAGAAACCGGCACCAATGGCAGCGACGCCGCCATTTGCAGCGTGATGCCGCCCTTGGCGAACATGCCGCTCTTCAAGGCGCCATCAGGATTGTCGACTGCCACGTAGACGGTGATGGCGCGCGAGCCAAGCTCGGCCGCCGGGTTGATGCGCACCACCTTGCCGGCGAACGGACGCCCCGCAAAACCCTCGACCGTGAAATCGACCTGCTGGCCGGCGGCGATCTTCGGTATCTCGCTGGCCGGCACCTGCGCCTCCAGCACCAATTGGCGCAGGCTGACGATGACGAACAGCGGCATGTCGGGTGCGGCTTTTTCACCGGGCTGCACCATGCGCTTGCTGATGATGCCGTCGATCGGCGCACGCACGGAGGCGTCACTCACCGCGCGGCGAGCGATGTCGAGTTGCGAGGCAGCGGATTTGACGGTTGCCTCGGCCACCTCGACGCTGTTCTGCGCGGTGTCGACGGCGTTTTGCGAAATGAATTTCTGCTTCAGGAGCGCCAGGTTGTTGTCCTGGTTTTTACGCGCCAGGGCCAGGCGCGCGCGGGCGTCGTCGAGCGTGGCTTGCTGGGTCGCCATGCGGGCGCGCAAGTCGGCGGTGTCGAGGCGCACCACGACCTGCCCGCGGCGTACCTGCATGCCTTCGGCAAATGGTGTCTCCATGACTTCACCGGCGACCTTGGCCTTCACGCTGGCCTGGTTCAGCGCAGTCAGCGAGCCAGACACCGGCAGGCTGACCCGCAATGCGCGGGCCGTGACGATCGCCGTATCGTTCGGCGACAGTTCCATGATTTCGGCTTTTTTCAGGCCAGGCGTTTCGGCCGGCTTGGCGGGGCTGCGCGTGTAGAGGTAAGCACTGCCGGCGCCAGCCACCAGGACCAGGAAGGCGACGATGACTGGCCAGCGGCGGCGGCGCAGCCCGGTGCGCGTTGCGTCATGCGGGCTGCCGGCAGCCAGTTGATTCAAGGTCATGTCGTTTTTCATAATGATTGTCGATCCTTCGGTGTCAGCTGCTCCAGGCAGACCTGCGCAACTCTAGACTGCCCGCAAGGGCCTGACCAGCGGTGTGCGACGAACTGCGCTTTTCGGCGCTTGCGCTGCACATGGGCCGGGCCAGCCGGTGAGGATGACTGGCATCGTTGAAGGATCGGTGCGAACAAGTTTCACCTCGTGCGTGAAGAAAAAAGCAGGCAGCGGCTGGTGGCTGCGGCCTGCACTTGTTGTTGAAGCAGTAATGTAACTGATGCGCTGCAGGAAGAGGGAGCTGCGCATGGAAATGTGGAATAAAAAGGCCGCCCCTGAAAATCCAAGGAAATGTCGACTAATCCTCAATTCAATCAGGTGCAGCGATTTACATCAGTTTTGATCGACGCTGCATTAAAAGAGTGCTGTTATCGGGCATCCCGCGTCAATGTCGACGTTGCGATGCCTGCATCGGTTTCAACCTGCAGGCGATGCGCCACGGTCAACCGGTACGTCGCGGCACCAGCATGGCAAATCGCCGTCCCGTCAGCGCTCGTTTGGCCAAATTAAATAGCGTGAGTTACCGCGCCGGGTTTTTGCCATCCAGCGGTAACGGGCCTGCGATGGCGAAACAGATTCTTGATGGCTTGGAAGGGATGCCTGACTTGCACGCACGCTCTCCTGAAGGGCTTCAAATCTCGCTCGCATGTGCCCAAGCTCCGTGGCATGCAGCGCCTTGGGTAGGATACGCTTGATGGCGACATGCCATTGCACCGCCCATCCCTGGTTCTCGATGCGTTTTTCTACTCCTTGGTAACCGGCTTGGCCAGTAACACGCTCTCGGCGCTATGTAACAGGGCAAGCGCCTTTGATAATTCCATGATGTTTTATTTACATCTTTAAAGTCTCGATATTTAACCAATTTTTACATATATTTTGATACCATCTATAAAGACTTATCATTGTTGAAAAGTTAATTTTTCATTGTGCGAGTTTAGCTAATCCTCCAAGGGAAATGAGATGAGCAAACAGATAGCAGACATTGAAGATCCAGAAAACGAGACCGCGCCGTCCGACACCTTTGCATGGTGGCTCGGCCCGGTCATCGTCATTTATACATGCACGTCAAAGTGTAATCCGGCCATGCGACTTCCACTTGGCAAAGGCCATTCATTTGCGCTGTTAAAGGTAAAAGATATTTTTTTGACAATGATGTGCTGATCCTTAAATAAGACATTCCGCCGGCTGCAAAAACATCCAATCTTACGCAATAGGAAATTTATGTTTCACCTTTTACGTTCAAAGTTTGGTGCAAAAATTGCTGCAGTTTTGGTTGTGGCGACAGTCATTTTATTTGCTACTAATCCAGAAATGATGTCATTGGTATTGGTAGCAAATACAATTGGTTTAGATTTTTTAATACTTTTGATTGGTTTTCAGGTCCGCGGATTCATTGAAGTTCCTTACAGGTTCTTTGTCGGTTCAATTTCGGCGTTGTATAGGCGCTTGGGAAAGCGAAAGCCGAAATCGAAGACAGACTGATACCTCATAAATTTCGCGGCACGACCGCCAATTCACAGAGCAATGCGGAAGTGCAATGGCGGCCTGAAACAAGGTAGTTATGGCTACGTTCGACCGATTATTCGGGTCATAAACGCATGGATGCGCCGGCCATCCCATGCGCTGGCAGCAAGCGAGGCGATATACCCAAGCAAATGCAATGTCATTTCATCCCGCTCGATGCGGTCGATTTCACTTCGCATAGGGGCGCGGCTGCAACCATCTTGTAATCGGCTTTTGGCAAATTGCCTGTGACAATGCGGGTAATTGCTCGGCTACAGGCGGATGGCTCGCGGGTGTGGTACGTGCAGGCATCTGTCGATGTGCCGAGCGGTTTTAAAAATGCGTCCGGAGTGGACGAACCCAGCGTGGCGATGTATGTGGAATGGGGAATAAAGAAACGCTTTAGCTCGAAATATCCAGAGCAGATTTCGTAATGGCATACGCGCGCCGCGCATCGCTTCAAACTACATCGGTGCGTGCCGGGCAACGCTTGGCTTGTTGAAGAAATTCACTTGCAAAAAAAACCGCCCCAACCTGTGAAGGTGGGGCGGTTTCAGCGAAGAACTCAAGGCGCTAGCCAGACTTCTAGCCTGGTGGCGCCGTCCGATTACTGCCTATTCCTACGCCAAGCCATCAGAACTCGTAGGAAGCACCGACGTTGACGAAGCGCCCGACTGCGCCCACCGAATGCAGTGATGGGTTGTACGGCAGTTGGGCATTACCGTAGGTGTTCAAATCGACTGGCGGCTGGCGGTTGAACAGATTGGTGACTGAACCGTGGATCGTCCAGCCTTTGTTCAGCTTGTAACGGCCTGACAGGTCGGTGCTGACGAAGGCAGCCACACGGCACAGATTCGACGGTGGATTGCCATCTGGGAAGTACGAACCGTAGGCCGCACCAGCGCTGCAATCGTTTGTACCGACCGAAGGATCCGTCAGATCGAAGCTGCTGATGTAATTGACGGTCGTCGACAGTTGCAATGGACCGTTATCCCAAGTGAGGTTCACGGTGGCGCGGTCTTTCGGATTGCCGGTATTGCCGGACGTGCCCGATGGACCGTGCGTGCCAGCCAGTTGATAGCGTGTACCGTCCACCGTCAGCACATAGCTCATCATGTGCGTGAACTGTGCTGCCGCAGTCAGGGAACCGTAGCTAGCCAGTTTGAACTTGTAGCTGGTGCCCAGTTCAACGCCCTTGACCTTGGTCGAACTGGCGTTTTCATAAGTACTCGGGAAGTAAATCACGGGACCGAAGGCCGGTGTACCGAGGAACGTGCCGCCGGCACCGTCGGAAATCGTCGACTCCGTCGGTGCGCCACGAACTGCGTCGGGTGAAGGCGCAGCGAGAACGATCTGGTCCTTGATCTTGATGCTGAAGTAATCCAGCGTCGTGCTCCAACCGCGCACTGGCTCCAGAATCAAGCCAGCCGTGAAGGAATCCGATTTCTCCGGTTTCAGCTTCGGGTTCGAGCGGTTCAGCTGTGTCGCTTGATAACTACAGGCGGCAATCACGTTACCGGCAGTTCTCGGGCTGCCATCCGGGCAGAGAACGGTGTCAGTACTCGTTCCCAGGCCGTACAACTGGCCGGCGTCGCCGATTTCTGCCGGATTTGGCGCACGGAAGCCCTTCGAATACGTGCCGCGCAATGTCGCCTCGCGAATTGGCGAAAACTTGAAGCCGACTTTCGGCGTGGTCGAATTCAAGCCGCCCGAAATCCGGTCATACCGCACCGAGCCATCGAGCTCGAGCGATTTCAGCACCGGCGCCACGACTTCGGCAAACACTGCCGCATCGCTTTGCTGACCTGATGCAAAGGCATTGAAACCAGCAATCTTGCCTTGTGCGACCAGATCGGCTGCCCGCGCATCGAGGATGGTATGGGTGACCGTCGTGCCGACCGAGATACCGAGGTCGCCACCGGCGAGCTTGGCAATCGAGCGTGCACCGCGCAGTTCGAAGAAATCCACTTCCGACGTACTTTTCGTTTTCAACACCGGAAACAGTGTGGCGAGGTCGGCTTCGGTATTGCCACCGGTAATACGGTATGGATTGACGGGCCGGTTCAGCGCCGCGTTGAATTCCGGCACCAGGATATTACCGGATGCGTTCGTGCGGTTGTTTACTTTGGTATAGCCCAGTGCCGAGTTGATGTCCCAGTCACCCCACGTGCCGCCGACATTGGCGACCAGGCGTGTTGTCTGCGAATCGATGCCGGTGCGGATCGGTCCGATATCCGGAATGATGCCGTACAGGCGCGCTGGCACGCCGAGCGTGTTGCCCGGATAGTTTGCAGGAACACGCACCGGCTGCGTGGTACCGACCAGATACGGCTCGACACCGGCCGAAACGGCCACGCGCTGTGAGAAGTTACCTGGGAAAGTACGGTCGAAACCCGACACGGTTTCTGCCTTCGACTCAAAGAAAGAGCCTTGCAGGTTCAGCTTCCAGTCGCCCGCCAGTTTCTTGGAGAAGCTGCCCAGCAGGTTCATGTTGGAGGTCGAAGGCTGGATTTCCGCATCTGGCGACTGGAACGCGCAGCCGCCAGATGCGCGTAGGGCATAGTTACAGGTGCCTGGAAAGAACACCGTGTTTGCTGCCGACCCACGTGCACCAGGACGCACGAGATACGGCGTCTGTGTCACCGGATTGGCAACAAATGGGTTGATCACGCCGCGCCGGTTGTCGAGACCACCGACGTCGGACCAATTGGTACGGGTCCAGTCACCCTTGCCGTCGCGCTGCTGGATCGTGATCCGCTCCTGCTTGCGTACTTCGATCGTGCCGAAGGCGTTGAAGCCGTCGGTGTCGTAATCGCCGAAGCCGTGGGTCAGAGATGCATGCTCGGTACGGCCGCCTTTTTCGGTGGCGATGCCGATTTCAGCCGCTGCACGGGTGCCGACATAGCTCTTTTTCAGAATCACGTTGACCACGCCGGCGATTGCGTCTGAGCCGTAGGTGGCCGATGCGCCATCCTTCAAGATCTCGATGCGCTCGACTGCATCGAATGGAATGTTGGAGATGTCGACATAGGCGCGCTGGCCATCGTCATACAATGGATACGGCGCCATGCGGTGACCGTCGATCAGCACCAGAGTGGCGCCGACTGTCAGACCACGCAGGGCGATGCCACTGGCTCCCGGAGAGAAACCGTTGTTGTTTGCCTGGCTGACCGTGCCCTGGCCGTTTGCCGTCAAATTGCGCAGCACGTCGGAGACGCTGCTGAACCCGGATTTTTGTAACTCCTCGGCGGTAATCACTTGCACCGGACTCGGGGTTTCCTTGTCCGCGCGCCGGATGTTCGATCCGGTGATTTCCACCCGCTGCAGCGGTGCGTTTGCCTCAGCTTGCTGCGCCATTGCCGGCGTCGCATTCAGGCCTACACCGGCCAGCATGCCGCTGGCGCAGATAAGGCGCAGCGACCGGGACAGTTTTTTCTCCATCATCATTACGGTGTTCTCCTAAAGCCAATTTGTCGAAATTGTTTTTTTACAAATCACAGTACACGCATGTGGCATGCAGGGCAGAAACCGTGATGAAACGAAAGTATATTGAAAATTCGAGATGCGAAATGACAATCCGATGACCAAATTTGTAAAATTGTAAATTTACAACACATTCGCACCGCAGCACGGCGGCTGCACCAGATCGGAAAAGGTTTTTGAAAGGAGATGCACCAAATTTGCCGAAGAATACTTGACGTTACCTGAAGTTACATATTGTTACAGCGGTAGGTTCCAGTCACCATGCATGCGCACGAAATCCTGAATTCTCTTGTACGCAAGACATTTCCGTTGGCCGTTTGCTACGCAGGCGAAGCGTGTCGGCAATCGGGCTGTGGCATGCGGTCGGCCAATTTCAAGCGCTTTGGAGGCCGCGCGGAATCGCGCTCAACAAGGTGCGGGTGTACGGGTCCTGCGGATCACGGTAAAGATCGTCGGAATTGGCCAGTTCAACCACCCGGCCGTGATGCATCACCATCACTTGGTCGGCGATGTATTTGACTACCGACAGATCGTGGGAAATGAAGATGTAGCTCATGCCGAATTCTTCCTGGAGATCTTGCAAGAGATTCAGTACCTGCGCTTGCACCGACACATCCAGCGCCGACACCGATTCGTCACAAACCAGCACTTCCGGTTTCATCGTCAGACAACGGGCGATCGCGATGCGCTGACGCTGGCCGCCTGAGAATTCATGCGGATAGCGGTGAAACGCCACCGCCGGCAAGCCGACTTTTTGCAGCAGCGCATAGGCCATGCCGGTGCGCTCGCCATCGTCGGCGCCGATGCCGTGGATGCGCATCGGCTCCAGCAGGATCTGGCCGACGGTGAAGCGCGGATTCAAGGACGCATACGGATTCTGGAAGATGATCTGGATGCGCCGCTTGTAGGCCATGAATTCAGCAGCCGGCATCGAAAGAATGTCCTTGCCTTCGAACAGGGCCTGGCCGGCGGTGGCCTGATGCAGGCGCAGCAGGGTCAGGCCGACGGTGGTCTTGCCGGAGCCGGATTCACCGACCACGCCGAGGGTCTTGCCACGCGCGAGCTTGAAAGACACGTCCTTGACGGCCTGGAATTCCTTGCGGCCGAACAAACCTTCACGGGTATAAAAACTCTTGCCGAGGTTGCGTACGTCCAGCACGATCGGCTCGCTGCCATCGAGGCCGCGGGTGCGCTGACGGGTTTCGGTTACGCCGATGGGCAGACGTTCGGTTGCGGCTGTCGCGACTGTTGCAGCGGTTTCGGCATTCTCGGCAGAGACGGTCACATCGGCGTTCAGGAAATCGTCGATCACCGGCAGCCGCCACGGACGTGTATCAAGCGTAGGGCGGCATTGCAGCAGTGCGCGCGTGTAGGCATCCTTCGGTTGCTCGAAGATCTGCCGCACATCGCCGGTCTCGCGGATTTCACCGTGGCGCATGACGATCACGCGATCGGCGATCTCGCCCACCAGCGCCAGGTCGTGGGTGATGAACAGTACCGACATCTGCCGGGTGCGGCGCAAGGTGTCGATCAGGTCGATGATCTGTTTCTGGATCGTGACGTCGAGCGCCGTGGTCGGCTCGTCGGCGATCAGAAGCTTCGGTTCGCAGGCGATCGCCATGGCGATCATGACGCGTTGCTGCTGACCACCCGACATCTGGCTCGGATAGGCATCGATCCTGGTTTCAGACGACGGGATGCCGACTTCCTGCAGCAGCGCGATGCTGCGCGCGCGTGCCTGCTTCTTGTTCATGCCCATGTGAATGCGCAGGACTTCACCGAGCTGGAAACCGACGGTGAAGACCGGATTGAGCGACGTCATCGGCTCCTGGAAGATCATCGAGATCTCCTTGCCGCACAGCTTGCGCCGCTCGGCAATCGGCAGCGCCAGCAGCTCGCGGCCTTCGAAGACGATCTTGCTGGCGGCGTCGACATGGGAGGTGTCCGGCGCCAACAGGCCCATGATCGCCAGTGAACTGACCGACTTGCCGCTGCCGGATTCGCCCACCAGCGCCACGGTCGCATTGCGCGGGATGTCGAAGGAAATTCCCTTGACGGCTTCAACACTATGGGTTTTGTCGATGCGAAAACTCACCCGCAGGTCACGTACCTGCAGCAGGTTGTCGGCTGCAGTCGGTTGCATGTTCGATTGCACGTTCGGTTGCACGCGCGCTCGCGCAGGTTGACCGACGTCTTGCTCGCCGTTTCGCTCCACGCCCTGCTCCATTTTCTGATTCATTGGAATCCTATTTCAGCTTCGGATCGAGCGCATCGCGCAAGGCATCGGTGAACAATGAGAATGCCGTTACCAGCAGCGCCATGGCGATGCTGGCGGCGGTCAACTGCCACCATTTGCCAAGGATCAGTTCGTTCTGGGCTTCATTCAACATCGAGCCCCACGACACGGTGCCGACTGGCACGCCGAAACCCAGGAACGACAGGATCACTTCCGACTTGATGAAGCTGACCACCAGGATCGAAACCTGCACCAGTGCGACGTGGCTCACGTTCGGAAAGATATGCGAGAACATCTTGCGCAGGTTCGAGGCACCGATGGCGTCGGCGGCCCAGACGTATTCCCGGTTCTTGTGCTTCAAATATTCGGCGCGGATCAGGCGGAAAGTGCCGGTCCAGCCGGTCAGGCCCAGGATCAGCACGATCGTCAGCACGCCCTTCTGCTGCAGCACCGCGGCCACGGCCAGGATCAGCAGCAGATACGGCACGGAAGTGAAGATGCTGTAGAACCAGTTGAAGATGTCGTCCACGCGGCCGCCGAAGTAGCCCGCCATCGCGCCGAAGAGCGTGCCCAGGACGGTTGCCAGGAGCGCGGCGACCAGGCCAACCACGATCGAGGTTTCGGCGCCCTTGATGGTTTTCTTGACGATGTCGTGGCCCCATTTGTCGGCGCCGAATGGCAGCGTCTCGCGCCGCACCATACTGGCAGCGGCGCCTTTCATGGCGAGTTCGGCGCGCACCGCATCCATCTCGGCCTGCAGCGGATCGGCGATGCCATAGTCGTTGACCGGCGGACGCGGTGCGGCGTCGCCACCGGCAGGTGTCGCCGCGCGCAGCTCCCGCAGCACGTCGCGCAGCGGATCGAGCGGATTCTCCGGTGGCGGCGCTTCCTTGACGCTATCGTTGCCGAGCGCGGAGCTGTCGGCCGCCGATTGGGCGCCGACAAACCCGGGTGGCGCGTAATTCACGCCAACCTCGTTTTCCCAATCCCGCGCCACCAGGCCCGACATCGACAGCACCAGCAGCGTGAGATACGACACGACGACTGCCAGCGCCACCATGGCGACCCGATCGGCGCGCAGACGACGCCAGGCAAGCGCCCATAACCCGGGCGAGACGGCAGGTCGTATGCCGGGCCTGGCGCCGGCGCCGGGCTGGCGCGGCGGCACACCGGTTGGCAGCGGCGTTGCAATATTCGACATGGACATCTTCAGCCTTCTACTTCAGTTGAACGCGCGGATCGACAGCCTGATACAGCAGGTCGGTCAGCAGATTGAAGAGCATGGTGGCGGCCGCCACATACACCGTGATCGCCTTGATTACCGGGAAATCGCTGCGTTCCACCGCCAGGATCACTTCACGGCCGATGCCTGGAATCGAAAAGAAGCGCTCGATCAGGAAAGCACCGATCAGCAGCGCCGGCAGGTTCGACATGACATAGGTAATGATCGGAATGGCGGCATTGCGCAATACGTGCACCCACAGGATGCGGCGCTCCGAGACGCCCTTGGCGCGCGCCGTGCGTACGTAATCCTGGTTCACTTCATCGAGCACGAAGGTGCGGAACAGCCGCAGGCTCGGCGCCACGCTGACGGCCAGGCCGATCAGGATCGGCAGCAGCGAATAGCGAAACAGGTTCTGCACCACGTTGTCGCCCCAGCCCTGTACCGGGAAAATGCCCAGCTTGTAGCCCAGCACATATTGGAAAACGATGATGTAGACCAGGATCGAGATCGACATGCCGACGGTGCAGGCCACCATCACCGCCCGATCCGTGAAGGAGCCACGCACGAAGGCCACGGCCAGCGCCAGCGCGATCGCCAGCAAGGTTTCCAGAATCGTCAAGGGAATGAGCACCGTCATCGATGGGCCGATGCGGGTCTTCAGGATATTGGAGACGGTTTCGCCGGTGCTCCAGCTGCTGCCGAAATCGAAGGTGGCGATCTGCTTGATGAAGATCCACAGCTGGATGTAGAACGGCTGGTCGACGCCGAGCTGGCGGCGGATGTTGGCAATCTGCTCCGGGTTCGACATTTTCCCGGCCAGGACATAAGCCGGGTCGCCGCCGACCCAATTGAACAGGATGAACACCAGCAGGATCACGCCCAGCATGGTCGGCAGCATCTGCCAGAGCCGGCGCAGGATATAAGCAGTCATGGCATGTCCTTAGCGAATCCGCTGGCCGGAGATTTCATCGAAAAATGCGCGGCTGTTCGGCGCCCGGCCCAGAAAGTCCTGAACCAGTTCAACGCCGGTGGCTTCGCTGCCGCGCGCCAGGATCATTTTCCGGTACCGCATGCCGACAGCGGGATTCATCAGTTTGCCGTTGTAGCGGGAGAGCATGTCCAGTGCCAGCACCTCGGACCACATGTAGCCGTAATAGCCGGCGCCATAGCCGTTCATCAAATGTTCGAACTGGCCGGGGAACTGCGTCTGCGGCACATGGCCCAGGAGCGTGGCGCCTTCCATGCGGTCCCAGGTTGCCAGCGGCGCGCCGGGCGCGGGGCTGTGGATGTCCATGTCGTAGGCGGCGTACAGCAACTGGCGCGCATAGCGGATGCCACGGCCGTAGTTATGCGCGCTGTTGAGGCGTTGCACCAGGGCGCCACCGACTGCCGGACAAGCTGGCTCACAAAAGCCGGCGATCTGCGACAGCGGTTCTTCACTGCGGGCCCACTCTTCATACATCTGCGACGGCGCCTCGACGAAATCGCCCTCGACGCTGGTGCCGGCCTGGGACACGTAGCGGGTGTGCGAGAGCACGTTGTGCAGCACATGGCCGAATTCATGCACCATGGTCTCCAACTCGTCGCTGTCCAGACCGGCACGGTCGAAGTTGGTCACCAGGACCGATACCGGCGTGCGGTTGGCCAGCGTGCTGGAGCCGCGGGTCGACCAGGCGGCGGCGTGGCCGTACTTGCCTTCGCGCGGGAACATGTCGAGATAGATGCCGCCGATGCGCGCACGGGAAGCCTTGTCGAACACGTCGTAGAACTGCACTTCCGGGTGCCAGACCGGCACGTCGGCGCGCTTGAATTCGATGCCGTAGAGCGTGCCGGAGACTCGCATGATCCACGGGATGACGGCATTGGTCGGAAAATAGGCGCGCATCGCATTCTGGTCGATGGTGTAGCGCTCGGCCTTCAGGCGGCGCTGCCAGTAGCCCGCATCCCAGCGTTCGATCTTCGCGGCTGCCGCCGATTCACCGGTGGTCTTCATGCGGTAATCGCGCAGTTCATCGAGCTCGCGGCCTTCGACTTTCTTGACCGCGGCGCCGACCTCATCGAGAAACCGGTAGACCGCCGCCGGATCCTTGGCCATCTTGCGGCGGATGATCAGGTGCGCGTAGCTGTCCAGGCCGAACAGGCCGGCCATCTCGCGCCGCAGGTCCATCGCTTCTTTCAATGTATCGAGATTTTTTGGCGTGCCGCGGTTGGCAAACGCAATCTGGTAGCGCTTGCGGGCGGCGCCGTCGTCCGCATATTCCATGAACGGGTTGTAGCTGGGATAATCGAAACCGAGCAGATAATTGCCGTTCGCATCGCGCTTGGCGGCAGCCAGATAGGCCGGCGACAGGCCACGCAATTCATCGGGCGTGAAGACCAGTTTTTCGGCATTGTCGCGCACGGTGCGCGAGAACGCCTTGGACAGTTCATCCAGGCGCCCGATGATCGCATTCATGCGCTGGCGCTTTTCAGCCGGCAGGGCAACGCCGGTATCCTCGAAGTTTTCCAGCACGTTCTTGCGCAGCTTTGTCTCGATCGGGCCCTGCGGCTTAACGGCCTTAAAGCGGCGATACAGCGGCGCGCTTTGCAGCAGATCGGTGGAAAATTTCGTGATCGCGACCAGGCAGGTTTCAGCATTGTCGCGCACCGCCTTGTCGGGCGAGACGTTGTTGAGGATGTCGACCGGGCCTTGCAGATCCTCCAGGGCGATCTGCAGCATGTTCCATTCACCGAAGACCTTGCGCGCGTCACCCGGTCTGGCAGGCGGCAGCGCTTCGAGCGTCTTGACCCGCGCACGCAGGTCGGCAAGACCGGTCTCGCAGCGCGGCGCGATGGTGTCGGCGGCCAGCAGCGGAATGCTCGGGCGGTTGTCGGAGCCTGCTGCACGGATCGCGGTCATGGCGCCAGATGCGCCAGACGCGCCAGGTGCCGCGTGCGTGGCCGTGGCCATGGTCGTGCCCGATACGGCCAGGGCTACTACAGCGGCCAGCAATGCAAGGGGCCGGCCAGCAGTCGGAGCCGGTGCCGACTGCAGCGCTTGAGCGCCGTGGTCGCTGTCGCGCGCAAAAAACGTCATCTTGGATTCTTTCTTCAATTGCGCTTCTCGATATCGAAATACATCCATTCCGCGTGCAGGATCGGATGCTTCTTGTAGCCGATCACGCGCGGCTGGGACAGCATGTTGCGGTAACGGGCATAGCCCATCTTCGCCGGGGAATAGACTTCCAGCAGCCGTGTCATCTTGTGATAAAGGACGTCGCGCTCAGGTCCGGCCGGCATTTTCTGCGACTGGGCATACAGCTTGTCGTATTCCGGAATGGCCGAGCAACCGTTGTTGTTCTGGCCGATGTTCGGGCCGTAGTAGAGCTGCATGAAATTGTCGCCATCCGGATAATCGGCAATCCAGGGAGCGGTGCGGCTTTGCAGCTGGCAGTTCTTCTCCGCTTTCAGCAGTTCGGGAAACTGGCGGCGGTCGCCGATCATGCGGATGCCGATGGAGGTGTAGGTTTTGCGCCAGAGTTCGAGCTGCTGCTGGCCGGTGGTGTCGGCCCGGGCGGAATAGGTGATTGCCAGCGGCTTGCCGTCCGGCAGGCGACGCCAGCCATCCTTGCCCTTCTTGTAGCCGAATTTATCCAGCAGCAGGTTGGCGCCTGCGGGGTCATGTGTGATGCTGCTCTTGTAATCCGGATCGTATCCGACCACGCCGGGCGGAATCGGATAGTCGAGCGCGACCGCTTCGCCGTTCCAGACGATGTTGATGTCTTCCTGGACGTTGTGGGCCATCGAGATGGCGCGCCGCAGGGCGATCT
>JAYTLK010000269.1:0-2223 GCA_043729515.1 Herminiimonas sp. | reverse complement strand
TCGCATCGACGCTGCCGCCGCGCGACAGCACTTCTTGCCGGAACCAGTCGCCATTCTTGCGCGACAGCCCGCCGTTCTGCTTGAACCATTCCACCGTGTCCGCATCCAGGACTTCGCTCCAGATGTACGAGTAATACCCTGCCGAATAGCCGCTCGAAAAGACGTGCGAAAAATAGGCGCTGCGATAGCGCGGCGGCACCGGTGCGAAATCCAGGCCGGCTTCCTTCAATGCACTGGCTTCGAAGGCCGGCACATCGGTTGGGGGATTGTTCGCATCGATCTGGTACCAGCGCTGGTCGAGCACTGCGGCCGCCAGATAATGCGTGGTCGCGAAGCCCTGGTTGAAGGTGCGCGTGGCCAGTACCTTGTCGAGCAATGCCTGCGGCATCGGCGCGCCGGTCTGGTAATGGCGCGCATAGTTGGCCAGCACTTCCGGCCAGATCGACCACATCTCGTTGACTTGCGATGGATATTCGACGAAATCACGCGGCACGCTGGTGCCCGAAAAACGCGGATAGGTCACGTTCGAAAACATGCCGTGCAGGGCATGACCGAATTCATGGAATACGGTTGTCACTTCATCGAAGGTCAACAACGTGGGGGAGCCGGCCGCGGGCTTCGGAATGTTCAGGTGATTCGCCACCACCGGCCGCGTGCCGAGCAGCGTCGATTGCGAAACGTAAGCATTCATCCAGGCGCCACCTCGCTTGTTGCTGCGCGCGTAGGGGTCCATCAGGAACAGTGCCAACGGCTTGCCATCGGCATCCATGACGTCGAAGACGCGCACGTCCGGATGGTAGACCGGAAGATCGCGGCGCTCGGCGAACTGCAATCCATACAGCTTGCCGGCGGCGTAGAACACGCCGTTTTTCAACACGCAGTCGAACTCGAGATAGGGCTTCAGCTGACTGCCATCGAAATCGAAGCGCTGTTTGCGTACCTTCTCGGTGTAATACGCCCAGTCGTAGGCAGCCACCGGAAATCCGCCACGCTCGGCATCCACCACCGCCTGCATGGCCGCAGCTTCGCGCCGGGCGTTGGCAACCGCCGGTTTGGCGAGGTCCGCCAGCAGCTTGTTGACGGTATCGGTATTGCGCGCGGTCTGGTCTTCGAGCATGTAGGCGGCATGGGTCGGATAGCCGAGCAGGCGCGCACGTTGGGCACGCAGCGTGACCAGCTTCTGCACCACTGCACGATTGTCGAAGTCGCCACCGTGGATGCCGCGCGCGATCGATGCATCATGCAACCGCTTGCGCAGGGCGCGATTGGTCAGTACGGCTTCCGGCGGCTGATCGGTCGTGTTGATCAGCGCAATCACGAATTTCCCGGGCAGGCTGCGTGCCGTCGCCGCGTCACTGGCGGCCGTGATCTCGGCGGCTGACAGGCCGTCGAGTTCAGCGCGGGTGTCGACCACGACGGCCGACGCATTGATGTCTTTCAAAACATTCTGGCTGAAGGTTGCCGACAACACCGCGATCTCGCCATTCATCACTTTCAGGCGCGCCTTGTCTGCCTCGGACAGCGTCGCGCCGGCCCGCACGAAGTCGGTGCGGTAGCGTTCGATCAGGCGGATCGATTCGGCATCCAGGCCACTGCCGGCGCGCTTGTCGTAAATCGACTGGATCCGTTGGAACAGTTTCGAGTTGAGCAGCACGGCATCGGAATGCGCAGCCAGTTGCGGCGCGAGCACGAGGTCGAGCGCTTCCATTTCCGGGTTGGTATTGGCGCCCGTGAGGTTGCCGAACACGCTGGAGACGCGGGCCAGCAGACGCCCCGAGCGTTCCATGGCGACGATGGTGTTGTCGAAGCTCGCTGGTTCGGGATTGTCGGCAATCGCGTTCATTTCCTGCAGGCGGACGCGCATGCCTTCCTGGTAGGCCGGCGCGTACGCATCGTTGCCGATCAGGTCAAACGGCGGCATGCCGAACGGCAGGGTACTGGGAGCAAAAAAAGGATTGTTTTTCACGATGGGTGCAGTGCGGGCAGGGCTCGCAGGTGGATTGGTGTCAGCGCAAAATACCGGCGCGGCTGCGCTTCCGGCAATGAGGAAAGTCAGGGCCAGAGCAGTGGAAATGGTACGTGACATGAGTGATTTCAAGGAAGGTAAATCGGAACGACGGTGGTCGTCATCGAGCGCCTGCAGTGCACCCGATGTTGAGTGGTACGCAACTTGAGTGGGCGCAAAAATGATAGCAGCAACCGTGATTCGTGATTTCGCTGTGC
>JAYTLK010000268.1:0-1663 GCA_043729515.1 Herminiimonas sp. | reverse complement strand
ACGGAATCGGTCACGACACACTCCCCGTGCGGGGTCCAGAGTCAGAGAAGAACACCGCGAGCCCGACTCGAGAGACGCATCAGACTTCCGAAGTCTCCGAAGACTTCGGAAGTTTTGGATCGTCTTCGAACGCTCCGAACCCCAGTGAACGATATCGATTATAGGCAGCCGAATTCGGCAGTGTCATCGGCTGGATCGAGCCAGACTCCGATTTCGAGGAACATGGCGGTCCATGCGGATCATTCCGGCTGGGTCATCCCACCGCGTCTGACCAGCGTGCGGAGGGAGGGGAGGCGTTGTCGATCACGAGCGTCACTTCATCAAGATCACCAGAATGTCGTCTTCCCGGGAACGACGATGGCGGCGGTCCAGCACGAGCGGGCGAAAGGGGGCAAAGTGTTTCACCCACGAGATGTCTCGGACATCCTCAACGACATAGAACCCTCCCGGCTTGAGTTTCGGCCAGAGGTAACACAGTGACAACAGCTGGTGTTCGATCTGATGGGATCCATCGTCGATGATGAGATCCAGCGATGCGTCGCTCCAGTGGGACTCGATGGCGGCGCGGTCGGTCTGGCTGGCGATCACGAGTTCACAGCCCGGCACGGGGTCGACGGACGGGTTGATGTCCATTCCAAAAATGCGAGCTTGCGGGAACCAGGCTTTCCACATCCGCAGGGAATTTCCCTTGTAGACGCCGATCTCGAGCATCGACATCGGTCGCCGCCGCAGCGGTTCGAACAACTGCTCGTAGACCTCCAGGTAGGAGTGGTCGGTTCCCTTGTCCGTCCCCATCCGCTGACCGAGCTGGGAGAGCGACTCCGAACTGCCGGGGCGGTATTGCGATTCCAGGACATGCAAGAATCCATCGAGCAACCCCTTGTGCGGGCCCACAAAGTGAATGATCTGTTTCTGGAACGCGGCATCCTGGAACTGCGGGGCGAGCCAGTTGAAGTCGTTGGGCAACCAGTCGATCACTTCCCGCTGCCGCACGCGCTGGTTCAGAAAATGCTGCTCATTGTTGAAAAACTGCTGCGTCACATCCTGGGGATAGGGGCCCGACAGGCAGGGGGCAATCCGCCGGGCGGCTGCCAGGGGAACCAGCAGCATCCCTGCATTGAAATAGGGCCCGACGACCGCCGTTTCGTGCAGGATGCGATCACACCACACGGCCAGGTTGTCCCCCTCCGGCATGCCCATATCCACCACAGCCCGGATGCGATTTCCCGTCATCGCGAACAGATCCGGACAGGTCGGCATCACGAGCTGATCGGCGTCCAGCAGCAGCAGCTTGGTATAGCGGTCCTGGTTGGCGAACTCGCGGATGGCATCCGCATGAAACCAACTGGCTCCCGGTGGGTATTGGTGACTTTGCGGGAACTTTCGGTGCTCGACGAAATCCGCCCCGCACCGCGTGGCGTACGCCTGCATGTAAGGCACGGTCTGGCGAGCATAGGGAACATCCCCGAAATTGAACGTCGCAACCAGATTCAAGGAATCTCTCCTTTCGGGGATCGGCCCGCTGAGCTGTGGATCTACTTCATCAGGATCACGAGGACATCGTCTTCCCGGGAGCGCCGCTGGCGGCGGTCCAGGATGAGCGGGCGAAAGGGGGCCAGGTGTTTGACCATCGCGATGTCGGAGACATCATCGATGACATACA
>JAYTLK010000267.1:0-5701 GCA_043729515.1 Herminiimonas sp. | reverse complement strand
TCATGGTTGTCGCCGGTGATCTTGTCGTACCAGGCGCCGTCCGACTCCATCGGCGCCGGTGGCGCTGGAAGAGCGCTCGCAAGCGGTGGCGGCAGCCCGGGGTAATTCGACTTCAGTGCTTGCACGGCCTGGTCTTCCCGCAGTTTCGATTGCTGCACCAGCGCGTCGACGCGCCTGCTTTCGGTATCTGCCTGCTGCAACTCCATCCGTGCCGCATCGCCGGCGCTGACCCGTTTGCCGGCAATTGTCCTGAGCCGCTCGGCCACCTCCCTTTGCTCGGCCAGCCGCGCGGTGCCTGCAATCTCGCGCAGCGTGTCGAACCAGTCTTTCATCAGGCTGCGGCCGGCCTCGTGCCAGGCATCCTCGAAGGCGGCCTGCGCCATCTGGCTGCCTTTTTCGCCGATTGCATTGTCCTTCGCGGCCTTGCCGAACCAGCGCACCGGGCGTTCGACGATGATTTCCTGCTCGTTGAATCGATCGCCGTTCTGGTCTGTGCGACGACTGGCGCCTGCCCTGACCGACCACTCGTACGGGCCGGATTTCAAGCGCGCTCGGCCATTATTGGCAAGATCGACGCTCAATGCGCTGGAACGCAGTTGCGGCAGCGACTCCAGCGTGCGCCGCACCACCTGCTCCGGTGGAAGGACGGCAAACACCGTGGATGCCGGGGGACTCTCCACGGCCCGGCAGACGGTGGTCGTGGCTGCTGCCAGCACGCCCAGGAGGAATAGACCAGGAAGCCGTGATTTCATTGGAGCCTTCCGAAGGCGGTGACGGGTGTCATCCAGTAGGCGACATCCGGATTGCGTATTTCCTTGCCGAGCGCGGCGACCAGATCGTGCAGCTTCGCGCCGACGCCGGCGATCAGGACCAGCCTGCGCCGGCAACGACCCTGGACCTTTTCCATTGCCGAAAGAAGAGAGGCGCCCTGCCCCATGCCATCGGCGTCGACGATCGAAAACCCGCTGGCCCACTGCGGATGCTGGAGCAGGAAGTTCAGCACGTCTTCTTCGAGCGTGATGGGGATGGCGAGCGCGAGCAGCGCGTCGTGATGTGCATCGATGGTCATGGCAGTTTCTTCTCGCGTGGTGGCACGCCGTAGCGTTGGAACAGGATGGGAAGGAGGATGAGCGTGAGGATCGTGGCCGATACCAGGCCGCCGATGACGACGATGGCAAGCGGTCGCTGGATCTCGGAACCCGGCCCGGTCGACAGCAGCAGCGGTATCAGGCCGAAGCCGGTAATGGAAGCCGTCATCATTACTGGCCGGAAGCGGCGCAGCGCCCCTTCGAAGACGACATCTGCCAGCGCCGCGCCGCGCGCCACCATCTGGTTGAAGCAGGTGATCATCACCAGGCCGTTCAACACCGCGATGCCCATCAGCGCGATGAAGCCGATCGACGCCGGTACCGACAGGTATTCGCCGGTCACCGCCAGTGCGATCACACCACCCAGCAAGGCGAACGGGATGTTGGCAAACACCAGCAGCGACTGCCGGATGCTGCCCAGCGTGGTGAACAGCAGGAAGAAGATCAGGGCCAGCGCGATCGGTACCACCAGCGCCAGGCGCGCAGCCGCGCGCTGCTGGTTCTCGAACTGGCCACCCCATGAGAGGTGATAGCCGGGCGGCAGCTTGACGCCTTGCGCGACCTTTGCCTTGGCTTCCTCGACGAAGCCGACCAGATCCCGCCCGCGCACGATGGCGCGCACGACGACGACGCGCGATGCGTTTTCCCGCTCCACCTTGACCGGCCCGTCCACGGTGTGCAATGTCGCCAGCGTGCCGAGCGGCACCGAGCTGCCGTCATTGACCGGCAGCCGCAACTGCGCAAACAGGTCGCGCGATATCTGCAGCCGGTCGTTGCCACGGATGAGCAACGGCAGCCGCCTGCCCTGTTCGATGACCACGCCCGCGATGCGGCCCTCCACCAGCATGCGCAGGTCGTTCTGTATCTGCTCGACGGTAAAGCCGAGCCGCCCGGCCGCTTCCCGGTCGATGTCCACCTGCAGGTACTGCACGCCACCGTTCTTGGTCGTCAGTACGTCCTGGCTGCCGCCGATCTTCTTGACTACCGTGACGATCTGCTCGCTCAGACCGGCCAGCGTCGCATTGTCCGGCCCGTAGACCTTGATGGCCAGGTCGCCGCGCACGCCCGACAGCATCTCCGAGGTGCGCATCTCGATCGGCTGGGTGAAACTGAAATTCACGCCGGGGAATTCCGCCGTCACCTGCCGCAGCGCATCGACCAGCTTCTCCTTGTCCTTGCTGCGCCATTCGGCACGCGGCTTCAATACCAGGAAGGTGTCGGATTCGTTGAGTCCCATCGGGTCCAGGCCCAGTTCGTCCGAGCCGACGCGAGCGACGATACTGCGTACTTCCGGCACCACTTCGAGAATGCGCCGCTGCACGGCCAGGTCCAGCTTTGCCGAATCCTGCAGGTTCACCGATGGCATCTTCTCGATCTGCATGATGATGTCGCCTTCATCGAGGGTCGGCATGAAGGATTTACCGATCAGGGGAAACAGCGCAGCCGAGATTGCCAGGGCGACCACCGACGCCACGATCACCCGGCGCCCGTTGCGCAGCGACCTGGCCAGCAGCGACCGGTAGACGGCATCGAGGCGGCGCACCAGCCACGGCGTGGGCGCGTGGCCGTGCTTCAGGAAATAGGAGGCGAGCACCGGGATGACGGTCAGTGACAACAGCAGTGATGCGCCGAGCGCGAAGGTGATCGTCATCGCGACCGGCGCGAACAGCTTGCCCTCGAGCCCCTGCAACGACAGCAGCGGCAGGAACACGATCATGATGACGATCATGCCTGCGGTGACCGGCACCGCGACTTCACTCACGGCCCGGTAGACGACATGCAGGCGCGAGAGCACCCGACGATCCGGGTCGCCGCCGTGGGCTTCGATGTTTTCGACGACGACCACCGCTGCATCGACCAGCATGCCGATCGCAATTGCCAGGCCGCCGAGCGACATCAGGTTCGCGCTCAACCCGTACGCCTGCATCAGCAGGAAGGTCGCCAGTGCGGACAGCGGAAGAATGCTTGCCACCACCAGCGCCGACCGTACGTTGCCAAGAAACAGATAGAGCAGGATGACGACCAGGATCGTGGCCTCGCCCAGCGCACCGGTGACGGTGGAGACGGCACGCTCGACGAGACTGCCACGGTCATAGAATGCCTTGATGGTGGTGCCTTTCGGTAGCGTCTTCGCCAGCGCCGACAGACGCTCGCGCACCTGATCGACGACTTTCTGCGCATTGGCGCCACGCATTGCCAGCACCAGGCCTTCCACTGCCTCGCCCTGCCCATCCTTGGTGACGGTGCCGTAGCGCGTCATCTGACCGATGCGCACGGTGGCGATGTCGCCCACCTTGACCGCATGGCCATCACGGGTCTGGACGGCGATCGCGCGCACGTCGTCGAGGCTGCGGATGCTTCCGTCGCTGCGAACGAGCAAGGACTCTTCGCCAGCGGTGAGCCGGCCGGCGCCGTCATTGCGGTTGTTTGTTTCCAGCGCCGCCTGCAGCTGTGTCAGCGATATCCTGCGCGCGGCCATGGCTTCGGTGTCGGGCACGACCTCGAAGCTCTTGACCAGTCCACCGAGTGAATTGACGTCGGCAACACCGGCAATGCTGCGCAATTGCGGGCGTATCGTCCACTCCAGCAGGCTGCGCTTTTCCATCAGCGAAAGCGGGCCTTCGATGGTGAACATGTATATTTCCCCCAGGGGGGTAGTGATCGGCGCCAGGCCGCCACTGACTGCGGGCGGCAGGTCCTTCATCAGGTTGGCGAGCCGCTCGCTGACTTGCTGGCGCGCCCAGAACACGTCGGTCCCTTCCTGGAAGTCGAGCGTGATATCGGCGATGGCATATTTCGATTGCGAGCGCAGCATCACTTGCCGGGAAATGCCGAGCAGTTCCTGTTCGATGGGCGCCACGATGCGCGCCTCGACTTCTTCCGGCGTCATGCCGGGCGCCTTCATGATCAGCTTGACCTGCGTGCTCGACACCTCCGGAAAGGCATCGATCGGCAGATTGCGGAATGCCTCGACGCCGGCGCCGATCATGAGTACTGCCAGCACCAGGATCAGCAGGCGCTGGGAGAGCGAAAATGCAACCAGACGGGCCAGCACTATTTGACCCCGCCGGCGGCCGCATCCGGCGCGGCCGGCACTGGACCGTCTGCACCGAGTCCCAGCCAGCTGCCCTTGAGAGCGACGATGCCCTTGACCGCGATCGGGCTGCCCGCCGCAAGCGTGCCGTCCAGGCCCTTCACCTGTACCCGCTCCCCGGCCCCAGCCAGAACGCCAACCCTGATCACTTCAAAGCCCTGCCGGTTTCGGACGAACAGGTAGGAGGCTGCACCATTGCGCACGATCGCTGTGGCCGGCACGGCCACGCTTCCCGGCATGACGGCGGCACTGTCGTAACTGGCTTCGACGAAATGGTTCGGTTTCGCGCAGGATGCATCGGCCGGCAGTTGCGCCCGCACCGTCGTGCTCTGGTTTGCAGCGCTCACCTGCGGCGAAATCGCGATCAGCTTCGCCGTGCCGCAATCCTTGACCTGAAGCAGGTCCCCGATGCGCATCTGCGCTGCCTGCTGGCGCGATGCCTGCAGCTCGATCCACATCGCCGCTCCGGTGCTGACCTGGCCGATCGGCATGCCGGCCTCGATGCGCTGGCCCGGATGCACGTTGAGTTCGGTGAGGATGCCGCGTGCGCCGGCCAGTACCGTCAGTTGGGGTGCAAGGCTGTTGCTGCCTGCGATCCTGCCGATGGCGCCGGCGATCCTGCCGATGGCGCCGGCGCTCATGCCGGCGGCGCGCAAGGCCTGGTAACGCTCCTTCGACGCCAGGTCGGCCTGCATCGCGGCGCCCCGTGTTTCGGTCAGGCGGGCGCGGGAGACGATGCCTTCGGCGAGCAGGGTTTCGTCACGTGCCAGCTTTTCCCGCGCCAGCCTGGCCTGGATCGCAAGATGCAGATAGTCGCGCTGTGCTTCCATCAGCGGCTGGCTGAACAATATGGCAACAGGCGTCTGCGGCGTGACCTGCTGCAGGCTGCTCACCAGCACTTGCTGGACGATGCCGCCGACGGCGGTGCTAATCACGGCAACCGTACTGGCAGGCGCCACCACGGTGCCGGACAGATGCTGGCCGCCCTCGCCGGCGCCCGCTGCACCTGCACCGGCACCGGCGCCGGCAGCGATTGCCGGCATGGTCTGTATGCCGGCGCGCTGGATCTGTGCCTGGCTCAGCGTGATCTGCTTGAGCAGCACTTCTTGCGCGAGCGCCGCATCGGCGCCAGCCGACAGAGACGTCGCGAGCAGCGACAGACAGACGGTTGCGCAAATATTTCGTGCCTGCAGGCGATCCTGGTTCATCATCCGGTTTCTTTGGTTGTTCGTCAGAGCAGCCATGCTCCCATCGAGTCCTTAAGGAGTTCTTAAGGACAGGCCGATAGGATGGCTTCATGGAACCAGGTGAAACCGCATGCGCATACTGCTAGTCGAAGACGATCCGCAACTCGGCCGCGCCACGCAGATCGGCCTGGAGCAGCGCAACCATGCCGTCGACTGGGTGCGCAACGGCGAAAGCGCCCTGACGGCCGCCAGCATCCATCACTATGAATGCCTGCTGCTCGACCTCGGATTACCCGGTGCGGATGGCCTGTCGGTGCTGCGCACGTTGCGCG
>JAYTLK010000266.1:0-10295 GCA_043729515.1 Herminiimonas sp. | reverse complement strand
CCGACCAGCGGCTACGGCGGTCGCGCGGCTTATCGGGGCGACAAGATCACGAAACGGGTCTGGCAGGACATCCTGGCAGGCCGCTATGTCGCCCAGGCCGCGATGGTGCCCGGTGATCGGGTAACGGGCAGCAAGGACATGCCCCAGTTGTTGAAATTCGACCTGCGCTGCTATGCCTACGATGGCCAGGTCCAGTGGACTGCCGCACGAATGTATCAGGGGCAGACGACGAACTTCCGGACACCGGGTGGCGGGTTTGCCCCGGTGTACAGCCTCGCTGATGAACAGGCGACCTGCCAGACGGGTCGCTGCGAGGACAGGGGGTCTTGATGGCAGGCGCTTCGTGCATTCTGACTTTCGGTGCAGGCCGTGATCGGGAAATCGCTCCGCGGTAGCCGCAGTCCGGTGGTTTCATCGATCAACCCACGGCGCGACGCGCACAAGGATTCATGACGACTGCCAGGCAAAGCCAGTCTTTCCGAGTGCGGATGTAGGGGATGTCGGCAACCCAGGCGTGATTGGGCGCCTCCAGGGTAAATTCGCGATTGGAGCGATTCGGAGAAATGAGTGAAGGGCGTCCGTCAATCTGGCGCGGCGCGAGCGGCGAGGGAAATACCCCATCTCGTATTCATCAACGCGAGGAAAGGGCGTTGATGACGGCGTCACGAATTGCGGATTGTGTATTGAATGCCTTCAAAATTCCCAGACTGCCCACGTTGACATCGAGGACAGTTCGGCTCTTGATCATCTGGTTGTCCAGGCTGTTCTGAATCAGGGTTGTTCCTGGGGCGCCTGGCAAGCGCGCATTGTCTGCCGTGGCGATCATGCCATTCTGGACGATCCTGACTGCCCCGAATTGGCTTGCGAGCATTGCCGACTGTGCGTTGGTCAACCGCGACAGGTCCGGGATCTGGATGGATGTACTGGTAACAAGGTCGCCATTGACCGTCACCATGCGCGTCAAGCCGAACGAGATCGACATTCCACCGCCAAGATCGAAGCCACCGCGCGTTGCTGCCAGGGATGCATCGTCGACGAAGAGCCAGTCGCCTGCGACGGAAGCGTCCTGCGCTGCCTCGCTCGTCGACTGGCTGCTGGCCACTTGCACCGGTTGGGTTTGTCTCGTCGGGACATTTTCGTGCCCTGTCAGAAGTTCATCCGATAACTGCGCGCGCTCGAAATCGGTGGCAACCGTGATCAAGATGGAGGAGGCAATTGGGTCGGGTACTCCGCTGTGGTGCGCAGCGAGGCAATCGGTCGACGTATTTCGGTCGACAATGGGCGATGGATCTTGGTGTGTGGGCGTGAAACACGCGCCTGCGTTGAAGCCGTGTCCTCCCGCCTGCACCGGATCGCCGGAGAGGATCATCCAGAAAAAAAGCGCTGGCAGGTAACGATTTTTCCGACTCGGCGCAGCAGAGTGCATCTGATGCCCCGGACTTTCAATAGCGCCTGGTCGTGGCATCAGAATTCTCCCGGTCCAAGGCGAGGCTGGATCAACGTGCGCAACTGCTCGCTGCTGGCAGCACCCATTGGCGCAGAGGGCGCGGCAAGCCAGTCTGCAGGGTCGTCGAAGCGGGCCAGCGCGGCATGGCTGTGTATTACAAAAAGCAATTTGCTGGTCCATGCCGCTTCGAACGCAGCACGGGAAACCGCTCGGGTACCACTGGCAGGATCGCCCAGCAGGATTCGTCCGTTTCGGTACCCTTTGATGACGACAAAATGGTTGTATCCCTTTTCGCTGATCAGAACGATTGCCGGCAATCTCGCTGCAAAAAGCTGGTCAAGCGGTTGCTCGAATCCATCGGCCGCGAATCCTTGTCGAACCAGATAGTGTTTCATGTCGAGCAGGGAAAAGCCCTGCCGTCGAATCAGGTCTTTGTCGCCGTCCTGATACATCGCGTCGAAGACATCGGCTTCGGATACACGACGACCGTACTGATGGGTCAGCAACGTCGCCAGGGCGGCTGATCCGCAACTGAAGTCGTACTGCTGCAGCATCGTCAGGCGCACCTGCGCCCCGCGCATGCTCGTGACCGGGACCCGCACCCCGCCTGCCACCGAAGGTAGGTCAACTGCGTGTGCGAGCGGCACGCAGCACCATGCGAGGCATGCGGCCACCAGCAAGGTATGCATGATCAGTGCATCTGCAGGTTGATGATGGTCGCGTTCTGAATCAAGACGTTGGCGCCTGAATTCTGGATCACGATTGGAATTCCGCTTGTATTGGCAAACGATCCGGCAGAAATGGAATTCGCGCCGGTGACGATGTCGCTTGCGATGTTCGTGCCGACCGAGCCACGCAGGGTCATGTCGTTGTTCGTGACGTCGGTTCCGCCGCGTGATTGCGCAAGCCGCTCGGTATCGATCGGCGTGTTGGCGACAAAACTGTTTGATCCCGTACCGGTTGCCACCGGCGCCAGGTATTGCGTGATCTCGTGGTCGGTTGCGCCTGCCGTGCCCAGTGCTCCCGGCGCGAACAGGCAGCCCGCCAACAATAGTGCTTGATGAAATGAAGTACACATTTCGCTTGCTCCAGTCTGAACCTTCAACGCATGCGTCCATGCGGTATGGACGAAAGGCGGTCGACACTGACTCTGCCGGCCGCCGCGTCTGTCTGTCTGCCTCGCCAGCACTGCGGATCCAACGACCGGATCTGCAATCCTGACAAGCCATTCAACGCTACCGACCCAGGCTTAGATTGGCCTGGACGTTGACGCTTTGCTGCACCAGGCTCGAGATGCCGCTTTGCTGGCTCAATACCATCAGGCCGGCCGCCGACTGCGCAACACCCGACATCGTGTTGGACATGTTGAACGTGCCTGCATTGACGGAGTTGGTGCCACCGGCGCCGCCGTTGCCCACTGCGCCCGTTCCGCCGTTGCCTACGCCGGCCGTGGTGTTGCCACCCGAGCCGCCAGCGCCACCGGTGTTGCCACCGCCGCCTGCTCCGCCACTACCGCCGCTGCCAGCACTTGCGCCCCCATTAGTCGCGCTGCCATTAGTCGCATTGCCACCGGATGCACCTGCGCCCGCAGTGTTTTGCGCCACACCACTGTTGCCACCGGTACCACCTGCCGCGCCGGCAGCGCCGTTGCCTGCCGTGCTGGTGCCACTGCCGCCGGCTGCACCTGCGCCGCCGGCGCCGCTTGCCGCAGCCGTCGTGGATCCGCCCATGCCGCCTGCGCCGGCGGTACTTGCGCCAGCCGTGCCGCTCGTCGCTGCGCCGCCCGATGCGCCTGCACCAGCGGTGTTGGCCGCCGAGGCACCTGCGCCGGTCGCGCCGCTTGCCGCGCCTGCACCGCCCAGGCCACCGAGGCCCGAGGTCGCTGCGCCGGCAACGCCGGAGTTAGCACCCGACGTGTTTGCACCGGACGTACCTGGGCCGCCGGTCGTGGCGGCAATGCTGGCATTGCCACCCGCGCCGGTGCCGCTCGATGGCGTGCCGGTGCCGCCGTTGGCGTTACCGGTCGAAGGCGTGCCCGCGCCACCGCTTCCACTGCCGCCTGCGGCGCTATTGGCAGCCGTCGCCCGCCCGCCTGACGCCATTCCGCCACTGCCTCCATTACCGCCGTCGCCTCCACGTCCGCCAACGCCACCACTGCCACCCGAGGTAGGGCCGCTGCTGCCACCGCCACCACCCATGCCTGCGGTGACGCCACCCGAGCTCCCGCCACTTCCGGCACCGCTGGCGCCACCGTTGCCTGCTGTTCCACCATTGGTCCCGCCACTTGCAGCGCCTGCTCCCCCGGCACCGCCCGCTGCTGCAGCACTCATGCCACCCGTGCCACCACTGCCGCCGTTGCCGCCTTCGCCGGCGCGACCACTTGCGGCGCCGCTTGCGTCTCCACCGCGCCCGCCGGTGCCCGCATTGCTGCTGCCATTGGTGGCGCTGCCGTTACTGGCCGAACCTCCCACGGCGCCAGTGGCTCCCTGGCCACCAGAGGCGGTCGCGCCATTGCCGCCATTTCCCGTGGCATTTCCGCCGTTGCCCACGCCACCCATGCCGCCCGTACCAGTCGCGCCGTTGGCATTGCCCGTATTAAAAGGATTGTTCCCTATATTGCTGACCATATTCCCGGTCACCGTGCCAGTCAGGCGACTTGTTGCTGTTGCAGTCGCGATATTGAATGCGTTCGAAAACGTGGCGGTCGATCCATTGTTCGTGGCAGCCGTGCGCTCGGCACTTGCCGTCGCTGCGCCTGAATTGCGGTTTGTGCTCCGATCGCTCTGATCACGGTTGTCGCTGCGATCGCTGTTGTCGCTGCGGTTGCTGTTATCGCTCTGGTTTCTGCTGTCGGCCTGGTTACGATTGTCCTGCGTCGCCGCCGCAGAGCCGGAGGCAAGCGCGCCTGTTCCGCTTTGTGTGGTTGTCGTGGTCGTGGAAGGATCGGCAGCAAGTACTTGGCCAGCCAATCCGAACACGGCAGCCAGCGCGGCTGCAAGAGTGGTTCTGTTCATAAGTTCTCCGTAACGGTAGATTCGAGGAAGGACAAGATTGTTGGAAAAATTCCAACATTGTCGAATTAGCAAAATCAATGCCACAAAATTATTCATGAGCAGCTTTTTTGGAATCTTGTTTCCGTGCCGGGCGTGGGCGCATCGCGGATCACAGGCGACCGTGCGCTTCGGCAGTTGAACCGGGCCGCGAGCAGCGGAACGACGAAAAATGCGTCACATGGGTGTGACGCTTGCCGCAAAACATTGTCGTTACTGAAACTGGATTTACGAATCTATTCAGTGTGTTGAGTAACTTACGGCGGGAATGCAGGGGTTCCGGCAATACGTCACTTGCATGTGACAGTGCGTGCATCGTCATCGGGCCTGCAGGGGCAACAGCGTCGTCAGCGTCGCTTGCCTGACAACCTGTTTGCTGATGGTTGTTCGCTATCGAACAACTTTGGACCGACCGGGTGTTTTACGAACGGGCGCTGGCCAGCATTACGCTAGCCGCCGTTGCGTGACGATTGCGGATCCGGGGAGCGTGGATACGGTAACTTGGCGCAATCAGGGCGCATCGTTGGCGTGCGACTGGCGCAGGATTTCTTCTGGCGAAGTCAGGTCGAGCTGATGGCGTTCGATCATCCGATACAGGGTCATGCGTGAAATGCCCAGCATGCGCGCTGCTTGCGTGATGTTGTTGCGTGCCTGCGCAAGCGCCTCGCAGACTGCAATGCGCTCGGCGTCGATCCGAATACGGCCGAGGCCATCGACCGACGCAAATCCTGGTGCCGTCGCAAATCCAAGGTCGGCAGGCATGATCATCCTTCCATCTGCCATGACGATCGCGCGGCGTACGCGATTGATCAGTTCACGCACGTTGCCCGGCCAATCAAACGTACTCATTGCCCGGCAGGCCGCCGCTGAAAAGCCACGCAGGCGCGGGTTGCTTTCACTGCTGAATTGCGAAAAAAAATACTCGGCCAGCTTGACGATGTCGTCACGCCGCTCCCGAAGAGGTGGCACGACGAGAGGCAACACGTTGAGACGGTAAAACAGATCGCTTCTGAAACGGCCCTGCTTGACTGCTGCCAGCAGGTCGATATTGGTGGCGGCAATGACGCGCACATCGAGTCGTAGGCTGGTCGTCGAGCCAACCGGCATGATGGTTCCCTCCTGCAGGAATCGCAGCAGATTGGTCTGCATGTCCAGCGGCAGATCGGCAATTTCATCCAGAAAAATCGTGCCTTTGTCCGCTGTTGCCAGCAGACCTTTTCTGTCGCGCAGCGCGCCTGTAAAGGCGCCCTTGACCGCACCGAACAGTTCGGCCTGCACCAAGGAACTGGCGATCGCACCGCAGTTGACAGCCACGAAGGGCGCCGTGTGACGGGGGGACAGACGATGCACTGCTTGCGCAACCAGTTCCTTGCCGCTGCCGCTTTCGCCGCCGATCAGCACCGGCGCATTGGTCGCCGCGACCTTGCCGATCTGATGGAGAAGCGACCGAATCGCAGCGCTTGCACCAATGATCGCGTTTTCCTTGGCTTCGGCGCACCGGGCTGCCACGCCGTCCTGCATCAAGGCGCGTATCAATGCATGCTCAAGGGTATGCATCAGCCCCTGGTAGTCGACCGGCAAGGTGTAATGATCAAAAAAATACCCCGAAACCAGATCGACACAAGCCTGATTGGCGAGCGCACCTGGCGTGAGGACGGCGACCCATTCGCAACGCCGGTCGTTGCAGATCAGGTGGCGCACCTGTTCGCAGTTCACTGCGCTGAACTGATCGAGCAGCAGCAGTGCCACCCGGTAGGTGCCAGGGCGGATCAACCGCGCCGCTGCGGCAACCGACTGAACGCAGGACAATGCCCAATTTGCTTGCCGCGCTGCTTCGATGAGCAAAGGATCAGGCGGGACATTGCCAATGCAGAGCAATGCCCGGGGAAGGAGGTCGTCAGCAGAATTTCTACTCATCGCTCGAAAGGCAACAGCCTGGAAGGAATCGGCCATTGCGCCGTGTTTTTCTACAATGCAGAATTGCGCCTGCAATTGCGAACGCCGCCAGTGGAGAGCGCTGGACCTGGACAGGAAAAGTGTGGAACCACGAGGTGCCGGCGGGGCAGGTTCGCGGGCTTGAGGAGAGTGTCATCGTCGCACGACCGCGTGGAAGTTTCAGAACGAAATCGGTAGTTTGATGTTGAGCGAGACATCCGGTGTATCGCGGGTCAGGCCAGCGCCAACGGCAACGCTGAGCGTCGTCTTGTCGGTCAGTCGATATGAATAGCCTAACAGCATCGTCGCTAGCAGCATGCGCACGGAACCGGCTACCGGGAGGGAATTCTGGCGGGTACGGCCGATCGAGCTGAAGTCAAACCCGACGCTGAGGGATGATTTGTCATTCAGCGCAAGCCCAAGGCCGAAATTGGTGCCAAGGATATCGCCGGGGGCCACTGACCCGATCATCTCGCGTTCGCCTCCCAGGACAGTGCGGCTGACATTGTCGCGTTTGAAATTATGGGTGTAGGTGAAACTGCCGAAAAACACTGCCGGGTCGGATGCGAAGAGCCATGTCAAGCCGGGCTGCAGCGAATAGAAACCAGAGCCCGTGGGCAGGTCGAGCGGAAGCCCGGTACCAGTGGTGTTGCCGATGCAGCGGGTCGTGCAATCCGTGACGACAGAAAACGGATCCCGTCCGGTGCGTGACTTGAACCGCAACGTTCCGATGAAGTACGGTCTGTCGACGCCGCCGTCATTGAGTTGATAACGCGCTCCCAGTTCGGCGTCTCCCATCGCCTTGCCGGAGGTGTCGAAAACCCGATCGTTGGCAGAGCCAGTGAAGATTTCGCGACTGACCGTACTGTCTGTACGGTACACGTAGGGCAGCTTTGCCTCGACTTCGAACCGGTTGGACACCCCGTAACGTCCGGACAATGCTGCGGTCAACGTATTGCGCTTGATCTCGCGCACGTCGATCAAGCCGACCAGCAGCGCGGGGATGACGGTGTACCCGACCAGTGCCACGCGATTGTTGGAAGAGTAGCCGTACTGAAATGAAGGTTCGAGGGTGAAGTGCCCCTTTTGCGTCAGCACGCCAGGCTGCTCGAAAAGAGTCGATGCGGGCGACTCCTTGAGCTGCCTGCTCGGCGCAGAGCCGACACTGCGCGAGACTTCATCGTCGATGCGAACGGTTGGCGCCTGAAGAGGCAGTGCCTGGTTGTCCACGGCGTCGATACCGCGGCCACGCCGATCCAGCAGGGCGTCGGCATCGATTGCTCGTCGCAGTGCGCCGTAACGCGCTTGTTGCGCGCTCAGCTCACGCTGCAGCATTTCAAGACGCCTGCCCTGGAGCGTAATTTCCTCCTGCAACGACTGTAATTCCCAACTTCGCTGACTTGCAGAAATGCCTTGGCTTTCCTGTGCGTTTGCATGCGTGCAACAACACAGCGCTGTTGTCAAATGGAAAAAGTTTACAAAAACCTGTTTTTTTGATAACTTTTTCATGCAACGCCCCTGTTTGAATTATGTCGGCATTCATGCAAATCAAATTTTATCTGGCGAATGAATCATTTCTCGCCAGGAAAATTAAGTATCAAATAGTAACAGCAGTTTAAAAACTATCAATAAGTTTCGTTGTAATTATATTATTACATTAAGAAGTCTTTCTTTAGTTAAATATGTCCGCATAGAATTTGTGAGATAAGGCAACATTGGGATGTGCTCCACCATGTCTTTCGTACTCAATCGTAATTTTGCTTTTGATAATTATTTTCGACGGCATTCGATAAAAACCAACGCACGAGATTTCGCAGTGGCTGTTTTTTAGAATGCCGCGGTGTATTGAAATTTTGCCGTGGACATAGCTGATTGGCGTACGGCGGCGCGAGCGATGGAAACGGTATCGCCCACTCGCGACATACTTCATCTCTAGGATTGAAGTGTAATTTGATGATTTATTGTTTCAACGACAGGGATCTATTTTAGAAACGTTGATGCCGGCGCTCAACTCCATGCCAAGACGTTGAGGAGAGTGTGCCATCTCGCGCCGTGGTGACGCGTTGTAGCGCTTCTCTGCAAGATGCTGATTCCACCCATGCCTTGCCAATTGCCGCCAATTCAGCATCGTTATTTCCATGCAGCATGCTACGTGGTTCCGAGCTGCTGATCAGAATCAAGACGAAACCAGAGCGAAGTCGATGCACTTCCGCGGTTCTAGCCATTGCAGACCTCTATCGGAATGTTTCTCGTGAAGATACAACATTTTTTTCCCGTGACTGCTCGGTTATTTATTAACCATTTGGTCGGACCTGAAACCTGCGCTTATTGGACTCCGAGCGCGGACTCCGAGCGCGGACTCCGAGCGCGTTCCGGATTGGTGTCTGATAGCCGAGGTGCAAGGACCAGCAAGCTCCGATTGTTCCAAACAGTGCTGACAGCGGAAGGTTGTTTAGGACGGAAAATGACAGAATCGCCGCTTGCATGTCTGGTGGTATGCCATTTGCGAGGTGGCCACCGCGTGCCCAAAGCCAGTGCGTTGCAGCACCCCGATTTGGTTTTTCAAGCGCGCTTTTTATTGAATTGGGTTAGGTCGGAGATGTGATTTGATTTTTCGTTACAACCGGTCATTTCTGGTTATTCTTTGCCAAATTGTCGGGATCAGTTCAAGACATTGACGGCGCGAGCAGCGACAAGTCCCACGGTGAGCAGCGAAGCAATCGCCTCGATCGCAAACAGGAGCTTGATGCGTGCGCTCAAAGGCATGGTGTCAGTCGGTGAAAACGCAGTTGCATTGGTGAAGGATACAAAGAAGTAATCGACGAAACCAGGTGTCCAGTTTTCGTAGCCGGGGGTGTTGCCGGCGCTAAGAGGAAACAACAGGTCTGGCTTTCCCTTGGCTCTGCTGATGCTGCGAACCGCCGGACCGCCTCCGTCGAGATTCCAGAACCAGAGCGCAAACACGACAACATTGGTGAACCAGATGTTCAGGGCATCAACCAGCAAGGTTTGACCAGTGGCGCCCTTGGCTCCATAGAGCAGTGCATGCGTGACCGCGTACAGCGACGCAAAATTGATCGCCGTGATGACGGCAGTAAGCACCATTGCAGCGCGTCGAATCAGGCGGCGATGGTGATGGATGAGATGCCAATGTGCATCTGTCGTGGCTGCGCGCACGCGGCTTTGTGTCCAGGCAGTGGCAATTGACAACGGTACCAGCAATGCCAGTTCCAGACATGAACTGAGCCAGGATGGCACGATCGTCAACTGGTTGATGAGGACGGCGTTCAGAAGTGCAGTCAGGGCGATGGCGCCCCGTGCGAGCCAGAAATCGCTTGCATGCGGTTGATTGACAAGCTTTGGAGGTTGCATGCGATTTCCGGACTCAGCGACGCTGTTTGAAAGAACGGCCTGCCGACCGATGGATGAAGTGCGCAGGATTTCACTCTGCACCATGGGACATGGTTGCAAGACCGCCGATCAACCGATCGAGTGCATGAAAAAAGCGGTTACTGCAGCAACGAGTCCGACAGCGGCGGCCGCTACTGATCCCCACAACAGCCAGATGCGCCTGGTCAGAACAGTGATTGCTGCCAGAGCCACTGCAATCTGGATGAAAGTCATGGCCAGCGCAAGGCGTTCGTGCGGACGCAATTTGGCCTCGGACTGCTCGCCGAGGCGGTGAGATTCCTTCTGTAGCTTTTTGGCTTCGATCTGGATTTCGGCTTTTTCTTTCTCGAGTCGAGCGAGCTGCGCAGAGTATTTTGCACGTACTTCCGGCGAAGTCGCGGTGTCCATGGTCGCCTCTGCCAGATGCCCTTTCATTGACTTAGCCTGATAAAAAGCCCATTGGTCGCTAGCTT
>JAYTLK010000265.1:0-6602 GCA_043729515.1 Herminiimonas sp. | reverse complement strand
TATCTGCCGCAGTCCCGCAGCGACAGCTTCGGTTTTCGCGTACTCGACCTGGTGCTCGGCGCCCGTCATCCCTATCAGGACGGGCGTTTTTGGGATGGCAGCGCCGATCATCGGGAAGCCACCGATGCGCTTCGCGTCGTCGATGCAGCCCACCTTGCAGAACGCGATGTGCGCAGCCTCTCCGGTGGCGAGCGCCAACGGGTGGCGATTGCGGCGCTGCTGGCCCAGCAAACGCCGCTGCTGTTGATGGATGAGCCGACCAATGCCCTCGACCTGGCCCACCAGGCCGGAGTGATGCGTTTCATAAAAGATTTGTGCCGCGCGCAGCGCACCGTGATCATGGTCGGGCACGACCTGAACCTGGCGCAAGACATTGCCACCCATGCATTGCTGCTGCTGCCCGACGGCCGCTGGATTGCCGGCCATTGCGACGCGGTGCTGACCCCGGAGCACCTGCAACTGTGTCTCGGTCATCCGGTCGAGCGGCTGCAGCATGGGACGCGCACGATTTTTTTGCCGGCGCGCGACCCGGCATGACAACGCCTGTGGGCAAACGGGCACGCCCCGGTGCAATGCCCTGGCTGGTTGCTGGCGCTGCATGCGGGTTGATCAGCGGCGCTTGCAGTGCGACAGCCGGCACGACTTCCAGTACGGCAGCCAGCGTTTCGGCCACCGACGACACCGGCCAGCGCATCACCCTGCCGCGACCCGTCAGACGCATCGTCTCGATGGCGCCGCATGCCACCGAATTGCTGTTTGCCGCCGGCGCCGGGGCGCAAGTGGTCGGTGTCGATCAATACAGCGATGTGCCAGCGTCGGTAAGCACGCTGCCCCGGCTGGGCGACAATTTTCGCATCGACATCGAACGCATCATCGCCTTGCGGCCCGACCTGATCGTCCTGTGGAAGGATGGCACCCCGGCGCGCCAGGCCGCGCAATTGCGCCGGCTCGGCATTCCCCTGTTTTTTAGCGGCGCCAGTACCGTGGCCGGCATCGCCGACGACATCGCCGCCCTCGGCAGGCTGGCCGGCACGCAGGCCACTGCAGCGCCGGCGGCCGCCCTGTTCCGCCAGCGCCTGGCCACCCTTTCGGCCGCTTACGCTGCCCGCTCGCCGGTGCGGGTGTTCTATCAGGTCTGGGACCGTCCGCTTTACACGCTCAACGGTCGCCAGATCGTCAGCGATGCACTGCGCATCTGCGGCGGCGTGAATGTCTTCGCCGGTCTGGCGGCAACTGCGCCGACGGTCAGCACCGAGGCCGTGCTGGCGCAAGATCCGGAAGCGGTCGTCGGCACCAGCGAGCGCGGTGCTGCCGGCGGCATTTTTTTCTGGCGTGCGTATCCGGTGATGCGTGCGGTACGCGATGGCCACCTGATTGTGGTTGACGGCGACCTGCTCAACCGCGCCGGCCCACGCATGGTCGAGGGCGTGGCGCAACTATGTGCACGTCTCGATGCCGTCCGGGCAAAGCGGGATGGGACAACTGTAAAACCGCTGCGCCAACCGTCGGCGTCATCGCTATCGTCATCAGCGTCACCATTTCAATCACCGACATCGCCACCGACATCAACACCATTATCAGCAGTACAACCGCTACTGGCATCTCCATCAATACCGAGAACATTGCCGATCCGCTGGACCAGCGCTTGACTGCTTGCAATGCCTGCAGCAATGCTTTCCCGCACGTGGTCACTGGTCCGCTTGCGCGATTGCTGATTGCACTACCTATGTGTGCTTGCGCCTACAGATGCCGCACCGCCGATGCTATGTTAAAAAAATTCATCATGGTGGTGGCAAAATGCAGATCGATTTGCAACGGGTTTTTCGGGCACTGCCGTTTTCTTGCCTGATCCTTCACGTCGACGCCGGCTTTACCATCGCAGAAGCCTCCGACGCATACCTATCGGCCACCGGTACTGATCGCGACGCCTTGCTTGGACAGGGGGTGTTCGACATCTTTCCAGATAATCCGCGTGACCGATTGTCGCAGGCCAGTGCCCAAGTCCGTGCTTCGCTCGAGGACGTGATCCGCACTGGCATGCCGCAGGCCATGCGCATTCAGCGCTACGACGTTCCTGCGGGCGAGGGTAATTTTTCCCGTAAATACTGGCTGACGACAAATCATCCGGTGTTCGATGCCGAGGGGCGCGTCGCCTGGATCGTGCACCGGGTGCAGGACGTGACCCAGATGGCCCAGGCCGCCGACAGCGCGCCGCGGTCATCGGCGCCGCGCCCGGGAGACATGCGGCTCGACGACCGGTTGCTGCACTTTGCCGGCGACCTGCAGCAGATCAATGACCTGATGCTGGAAGAAGAACGGCGCTGGCTGGCAGCCGAGGCACGTGCGGCCGAAACCACCGAGCGCCTGACGCTGGCCGTCGACGCCGCCGAACTCGGTACCTTCCATTGCTCCATGCCACTTGGCAAAATCATCTGGAACACCACCTGCAAAAAGCATTTTTTTCTGGAAAATGCTGCCGAAGTCGATTTCGCCCTGTTTTATGCACTGCTGCATCCGCAGGACCGTGAACCGACCCGCCTCGCGGTCGAGGACGCTGTTTTTCATGGCCAGGCCTATGACGTCGAATTCCGGGTCCTGTCGCCCGAGGGCCTGCAGCGCTGGGTGCGGGCCAAGGGCCGCGCCTATTATGACCCGCAGGGCCAACCCGAGCGCTTCGACGGCATCACCATCGACATTTCTCGCCAAAAAGAGGCAGAGCAGGCACGAACCGCGATGGACCGGCAGAAAGATGAATTTCTGGCGATGCTGGCCCATGAATTGCGCAACCCTCTGGCGCCGATCCGCACCGCAGCGCAGATGATGATGAACGGCCAGCTCGATGCGGCGCAGATGGCGCTTACCAGCGCCATCATCAACCGTCAGGCCGAACACATGACTGGCCTGATCGACGATCTGCTGGACGTTTCGCGGGTCACGCGGGGCCTGGTCACCCTGACAAAACTGCCGGTGCGGCTGGAGTCGGTACTCTCCGATGCGCTGGAGCAGACACGGCCATTGATCACGTCACGCCATCACGTGCTGGAACTCAATGGCGAATTCGACCGGCTCACCGTGTACGCCGACCAGAAGCGGCTGGTGCAGGTGTTTTCCAACCTGCTACACAATGCGGCAAAATACACGCCCGAAGGTGGGCGTATCGTGCTTGACGTCGCGCGCGACGGCGACCGGGTGCGGGTGCGGGTGAGTGACAATGGCGTCGGCATCGCCACCACCCTGTCGCCGCATGTCTTCGACCTGTTCACGCAGGCGGTGCGGACCCCGGACCGGGGCCAGGGCGGGCTCGGTATCGGACTGGCCCTGGTCAAGAGCCTGGTGCGACTGCATGACGGCGAGGTCAGTGTGCACAGTGATGGTCCAGGCGCCGGATCGACTTTCGAGGTCTGCCTGCCGTTGCATGCGGCCGAGGTGGTGCAGTTGGCAGAAAAGCGCGGTGGCGAGCGTACCCGCGCCGGTTCCCTGGAAGTGGTGGTGGTGGACGACAATGAAGATGCGGCGATGATGCTGGCATTTGCCGTCGAATGTGCCGGCCATCATGTGAGCATCGAACATGATTCACGCAAGGCGTTGTCGACGGTGATCGTCGACCATGCCGCGCCGGTGGATGTCTGCCTGCTCGACATCGGCCTGCCCGAGATCGACGGCAACGAGATCGCCCGCCGTCTGCGCGCGCATCCGAACACCAGTGGCATCGCCCTGATTGCCGTCACCGGGTATGGCCAGCCGGAAGACATCGATACGGCGCTGCAGGCCGGTTTCGACCGCTGCCTGGTCAAGCCGGTCGACATTGCCCAGCTGACAGCAATGCTGTGCGATATCAGCCAATCCAAGGCACGCGGGGCATCGCTGCGCGCCAGCCTGACGCTGGAGTTCTAGTACTGTGTCAATTCCCGGTTTTTGCTGCTGGAAAAAACACTTGCTGGCCATCGACCTGGAATGCTGCGATTGCCCGTTGGCCTGGGACGGATGTGATCCAGTCGGTCAGTTTTTCCGCGGCGTCAAATTGGATGCCTTCGTAGCGCGCGGGGTTGACGGTGAGGATTTCATCGGGGTTGAACAATTTAGGGTTGCCCTCAACGGCGATTTCAATGCCAGTATCCCGAAGGAAGGCGGTGGAGAACTGGCGCAGCGGTGCGTTTTCCCTGGCCTCGCAGCCGGCGCAAGCGCCTGAAAAACTGACATCAGTGGCGCCCCTGACCCCGACTCGGTGACCCGGATCGGCTAACCGTGAACACAATGGGGCGCAGGCGGCCTGCACTGCGATTGCTCCCCATCAGTAGCCACCACCATGATGGCCGCGACGGCCGCCACCAATGTAGAGCGGATTTGGCTGGACATACGCCATTACGGAATGATCGAGCATGCCGGGCGGCGCAACCGACAGCAGGTCGAACGACGTCAAGTCCACCGGTCCGTCGAAATGCCATGCGAACGACGCCGGGCCGATATCGAAGCGGATGATTTCCCCACCGACGACATTGACCGCACGCGTCTGCGGCAAGATCGCAATGAGCCGCGTGGCAGCGGTGATCGGTGCCGCATCACCAAGCAGGTCCGGCCGCACGGCAAAGTCCGCGCCACTGCAGGCACTTACCAGAAGTGAGACGACAAGCGGCAGCCAGAGTCGGAACAAGTACGGACGTGAACGCATGGCGCTCTTTCTGGGTTGGGTGCGGCGGGGTTGCCACCCCGAAGAGGAAAGACCTGTAACGATTCTAGAGCGTGTCTGGCGGTATCAAGTGTGAGTCTGCCCGCAGAGGGGTGCAAAAATCCGGGTCTGGACGGGAGGGCTTACAGAAACGCAACTAACTAGTGTAAGTCATGAACAACACAAGCAGCCGTTCGCTTCTACCAAAAGGGCTAACGTTAGTTGCATAATTCTCCTAAGCGGCGGTTGATGCGGTCAATACCAACGATATCCCTGCCGTATTTAGCAAATTTGCGATCTGTCATTCAACCGTCATTAAAGGTGGCCGAGCGTTGAAACCCAACGTTACCCAATTTGAGATGAATGTTGACTTAGGAACAATGCCGAACCATACTGCTTTTCGTCAACACATTGCATGTTTTTAGTGCGCTGTATTGGCGATTTCTGGTGTCGATCGACGCGCAACGCCGGCGCGGTGTTACTGCACCACGCAGTTGCACTGGTCTTACCACTCTTCTCTTCCCGCACCGAAATACTGCAATCTTTCGCTACTGAAAAATGGCATGGGTTTTGCAACGCGATGTCCAGTGCCAGGGAGCGCTTTGGTTGCCTGGTGTTCTAATCCCTGCCGGACCGCAATTGTCCGGCGCTTGCATCGAGGCTACCTTGACCACTCCTACCGTTCCTGTTTCCACGTCACGGCCCACGCCGCTAGCCGCCACGCATACCCGCTGGATGCAGTTGTTAATGGGCATGATCTGCATGATGGCCGTCTCCAGCCCGCAGTATGTCTGGACTTTGTTTACGAAGCCGATCATGGCCGAATACGGCACCTCGTTATCGGTGCTGCAAGTCACATTTTCATTGCTGATCGTCTTCCAAACCTTTCTCTCGCCGTTCCAAGGTTTCCTGGTTGACCGATTTGGCCCGCGACTGCTGCTGTCGACCGGTGCCTTGCTGACCGGCGCAAGCTGGATTCTGACTTCCTACGCCGGATCGATCGTCGGCCTGTATCTGAGCTACGGTTTGTTGGGTGGTATCGGCACAGGCATCATCTATGTCGGCATCATCGGCTTGATGGTGCAATGGTTTCCCGACCGGCGCGGATTTGCGACCGGGCTGGTGGCGGCCGGCTATGGAATGGGTGCAATTTTGACGACCTTTCCGATTTCCGCCAGCCTGGCTGCCGGCAATTACCGGCACACACTGCTGGTCTTTGGAATCATCATCGGCATCGTCGGCTTTTTGGCGGCGCAAGGTTTAAAGCGTCCCCCGGCGCAGTGGATGGCGGACTTTCACAGCCAAGAAATCTCGGCGCGCGATGTCACCCCGCGCAAGATGCTGGGCACACCGGTGTTCTGGGTCATGTTCCTGATGATGACGATGATGTCGACCTCGGGCTTGATGGTGATTTCGCAGATGGGCAGCTTTGCCAAGGATTTCGGCGTGACCAGCGTGCTGGTCTTCGGCATGGCCGCCCTGCCGTTGGCACTGACCATCGACCGCTTCACCAACGGCCTTACCCGGCCGTTTTTCGGCTGGGTCTCGGACCGCATCGGCCGGGAAAACACCATGACCCTGGCCTTCGGCCTAGAGGGAATCGCGATGATCATCTGGCTCGTCACCCGCGACAATGCGGTGCTCTTCGTGTTGATGTCGGGCGTCGTTTTCTTTGGCTGGGGCGAGATCTTTTCACTCTTTCCATCGACGCTGACAGACACCTTCGGCACCCGCAATGCCACGACCAATTATGGTTTTCTGTACATGGCCCAGGGAGTCGGTTCGGTGCTTGGCGGACCGCTGGCCGCGTTACTGCATGAAGCCACGGGCAGCTGGATTCCGGTCTTCACGGTAGTGATCTGCATGGACCTGCTTACGGCGGTTTTGGCCTATACGGTGTTGAAACCGATGCGGCAGCGCTACCTCGACAGTTGAG
>JAYTLK010000264.1:0-5446 GCA_043729515.1 Herminiimonas sp. | reverse complement strand
GGTCTGGCGATCGTCTTCATCGATATCGACCAGTTTCTCCGGTTGAACGAGGCGGTCGGCAATGTCGAGGGCGATCGTGTCCTGCTGGCATTGGCCGGCCGGCTGAAACAGGTAGTGCGCGGTACCGACACCGTGGCGCGCCTTGCCGGCGATGAATTCATGGTGGTGCTCGAAGGTTTGCATGCGCCGGCCGAAGCGGAAATGATCGCGCAAAAAATCCTGGCGACACTTGAGCTGCCGGTCGTCATCCGCGAGGCAAATTCAACTCTGCATTTCTCTGCTGGAATCGCCTACGACGGTACCCATGCCCATTCCGCTGCCGCCCTGATCGGCTATGCGGATGAATTGCTGTATGTGGCGAAGTCTGCAGGTGGCAATACCTTCCGCATGACGGTCTGTTAAAACATTGCACCATCAGGCCTGCACTGCCAAGACTGCACTACCGGCATCGCCTCGCAAGCCCTTCCTCAGCCGCGTCGAATGTGCGGCACTGAACATACATCTCCATGCTGTCTGCCTATGATGAATCACGGGAGCATGTTCCCGGCTGATTGATCCGCGAAAGGCAAGGCAGATGAGCGATTCCGGCAAATTCAAACCGAATGATTCTCCCTCCGGTGGCTGGGGGTCGGTGCGTGAAGTGGCCACGATCCTGTGGCGCGAACATGTGGTCTTCGGTGGCAGCAGTCTGCTGGCGATGCAGAACAAACCGAACGGTTTCGCCTGTGTCAGTTGCGCATGGGCCAAGCCGGCCAATCCCCATCCGTTTGAATTTTGCGAAAGCGGCGCCAAGGCAACCGCCTGGGAAGTCACCGGCAAGCGGGTGCCGCCGGCGTTTTTTGCGCAACATGGTGTGGCCGACCTCCTGCAGTGGAGCGACCATCGCCTGGAAGCAGCCGGGCGCCTGACCGAGCCAATGCGCTGGGACGCCGCCACCGACCATTATGTCGCCACCAGCTGGGAGACGGCATTTGCAGAAATCGGGCGCGAACTCAAGGCGCTCGATCCGAAAGGCGTGGTGTTCTACAGCTCAGGACGCGCTTCCCTGGAGACGTCCTACCTGTATCAGCTGATGGTGCGCATGTACGGCAGCAACAACCTGCCGGACAGTTCCAACATGTGTCATGAAAGCACGTCGGTGGGGCTGCCAGCGACCATCGGTGTCGGCGTCGGCACCGTTACCATCGCCGATTTCGAGGCGACCGATTGCGTTTTCTTTTTCGGGCAGAACGTCGGCACCAACAGCCCGCGCATGCTGCACCAGTTGCAGGAGGCCAGGAAGCGCGGCGTGCCGATCGTCACCTTCAATCCGCTGCGCGAGCGCGGGCTGGTCAGCTTCGTCAATCCACAATCGCCGGTCGAGATGGTGACCGGCGACCAAACCATGATCAGCACGCAATATCATCAGGTCAAGCCAGGTGGCGACACAGCGGCAATCATGGGGATCTGCAAGGCGCTGATCGGCGCGGACGATGCCGCCCAGGCTGTTGGCGCCGAACGGGTACTCGACGCGGCATTTCTTGCCGAGCATACGCATGGCTTCGATGCCTTCGCCCTCGCCGTGCGTGGTTGCGACTGGCGCGCCATCGAACGCGAGTCGGGCCTGCAGCGCACGGCGCTCGAACAAGCCGCGACCGAATATGCGGCGGCGAAGGCGGTCATCGGCGTGTTCGGCATGGGCCTGACCCAGCACCGGGAAGGTGTGCAGAATGTGCAGATGCTGTCGAACTTGCTGCTGTTGCGAGGCAATATCGGCAAGCCGGGTGCCGGTATCTGCCCGGTGCGCGGGCATTCGAACGTGCAGGGCCAGCGCACCGTCGGCATCACGGAAAAACCGGAACTGGCGCCGCTGGATCAACTGGCCAGGCAATATGCTTTCCAACCCCCGCGTGACAAGGGGTTGAATACCGTTGAAAGCTGCGAAGGCATCCTGGACGGCACTGTCAGCGCCTTCGTCAGCCTGGGTGGCAATTTCGTGCGTGCCGTTCCCGACACGGTGCGTATCGAAGCGGCATGGCGGCGGCTTCGCCTGACGGTTCAGATTTCGACCAAGCTCAACCGCAGCCACCTGGTGCATGGCGAGGTGTCATACATCCTGCCCTGCCTGGGGCGGCTGGAGATCGATGACCAGCGCAGCGGGCCGCAGTCGGTGGCGGTGGAAGACAGCACGGGATGCATGCACGGCTCGCGCGGGCGCGCCATCCCGGCCAGCAAATCGCTGCTGTCGGAACCGGCCATCGTCGCGCGTCTGGCGAAGGCGATCCTGGCACCGAATCCGGCAGTCGACTGGGATGCCTGGGTCGATGACTACAGTCTGATTCGCGACGCCATCGAAACCACCTATCCGGACATCTTCAAGGATTTCAATGCCCGCATGTGGCAGCCGGGCGGTTTCCGGCGGCCGATCGACGCGGCGCAACGCATCTGGAACACCGACAACAAAAAAGCGAATTTCATCGTTCCGACCGGCCTCGACGAAAACCCCGACCAGCATCAGCCGCCGCTGCAGGATTCCACGCTGCGCCTGTTTACGCTGCGCAGCGACGGCCAGTTCAACACCACGATCTACAGCCACGATGACCGTTTTCGCGGTGTGTACGGCACCCGCATGGTGCTCTTCATGGCGCGCACGGACATGCGCAAGCGTGGCCTCCATGAGGGCGATCTGGTTGGCCTGTCAACGCCGTCGAACGACGGCGTCGCGCGCAAGGTCGACGGCCTGCGGGTCACGCCCTACGACATTCCCGAGGGCTGCATCGGCGGCTATTATCCGGAGTGCAATCCCTTGATCGCGTTGTCGCATCATGCCAAGGGCAGCAAGGTGCCGGCGGCGAAGGCGATCGAAGTCATCCTCACCTTGCAGACGCCGGCGGCGCAGGTCGGTCGTGGCAAGGATCGCCAGGCGGTCGGCGCGACGCGGGACATGGCACCCGCCTCGGCCGGAAGCAGCGCAGCGCAATGACGGTCCACGAATGTCCTCTGCCCGGGGACCGGCGCGATGCAGTGTCGAGCCTGAACGGTGCGCAGGCGGCGCCGCATTGCGCGGTGCCGCGCCATGTCCTGTTTTCAGCCAAGCGCATCGACGCGCTTTTTGACGGCGACACCGACGATCGCGTCGACGGCATGCTGCCTGCGCCGACGGCGCGCCTGCCGGTGCAGCGCTGCATGCACAACGGACAGGCAAACGTGACCGAAACCGTGGTCGAGGAAGTGCCGGTGGCGCTGGTCTACAACGGCATTTCCCATGCGGTAATGCTGGCCTCCCCGCAGGATCTCGAAGACTTTGCAGTCGGCTTTTCGCTCGGCGAGCATATCGTCGACAATGCCCGGGCAATCTTCGACATTGCAGCCACGGCGCATCCGAACGGAATCGAGGTACGCATGCGCATTGCCGGCGATGCAATGGACGGCTTGAAGCGCCAGCGTCGCCAGCGCACCGGCAAGACCGGATGCGGCTTGTGCGGCATCGACAGCCTGGCGCAGTTCGAAGCCGATGCAGCCGACGGCCCGGGTGCAGGGAAGACGCATCGTGCGGTCGACGCGCGCAAGTCGATCGGCCAGCGGATTGCCCCCGCCGCCATGCATGCCGCCATCGATGCGCTTACCACACGCCAGCCATTGCATGCAGCCACCGGCGCCGTCCATGCGGCAGGCTGGGCCGACAGGGACGGCAGGCTGCTGCTGGTGCGGGAAGACGTCGGCCGGCACAATGCGCTCGACAAACTGGTCGGGGCCCTGGCGCGTGCCGGAATCGGGCCCGAATCGGGCTTCGCGGTGGTCACCAGCCGCGCCAGTTTCGAGATGGTGCAAAAGGCCACGCGCGCCGGCATCGGCCTGCTCGCTGCCGTCTCCGCGCCGACGGCCATGGCGGTACGCACGGCCGAGGCCGCCGGGCTGACCCTGGCTGGGTTCGTGCGCAATAACCGGCACGTGATCTACACCCACGCCGATCGGTTGGTCGATGGCTGATGCCAGAAGACGTGGAGCCAGAAGCCATGGCACTCCGCCTGACATTGCCGCTTCAGGGGATCGCGTGCGCACCATGCCATCGGTTCGATGGCGCACGCTGCCGGCATGCGTGATGCAATGCGCTAGGTCTTGGGCACGAAATGCAGATGCTTGTGGTCGTGCCGATGGGGTGTTTCCATGGCCACGGGAACAATGTGAATGTTGCCGTGCCGAACGCCACTCTCCGCAACCAGCCGGTCGGCATACGCACTGACATCCTTGTACTTCCCGCGCAGGATCACGGTTTCCAAACAGGTGCCATGATCGAGATGAACATGCATTGCCGACACGGTGAGGTCATGATGTTCATGCTGCAGGTTCGTCAGCCGGCTGGCCAGGGCGCGTTCCGCATGATCGTAGATATAGCTGACACTAGCCACGCAGAAACGCGCTGACCAGGTTAATTTTCGATCGCCTTCGATCCGGTTGCGCAGCAAGTCACGAAACGCTTCGGAACGGTTCCCATAACCATGGCGGGCGATCAGGTCGTCAAACTCCTGCGCCAAGGGCTCGTCAACGGAAATCGTGATGCGTCTCATTGGATCTCCCGATGCAGCCGGAGCTCAGAAATTGGCAATCAGGTTCAGGCGGAAGGAACGCGATTCGATCGGATGGAAATGCTTGTCGGCGATACCGACGCCGTCGTCAGGTTCGTTTGGCAGGCGCGAGGCATAGTAATAATCGATTGCGGCCTCCTTGCGATCGGTCAAATTATAACCTTCGAGTTCAACCCGCAGCTTGGGGTTGAATTTATAGCCGATACGGCCATTCAAGGTCATGGTCTTGTTCGAGCGGACGCTGTCGTCTTCGATCAAAGGGCGCGGGCCGAAGTAGCGCAATTGCAGGCCGCCAAAGTAGGGACCGAGATTGTCGACTGCCAGGGCAAGTGAGCCGACGCCTTCGATCGCGCCGGGAATTCGGTTGCCGACCGGCTCGGCGTCACGATAGCGGGCGCGGGCAAATGCGATGTCGGCATCGATTGTCAGCCAGCGCGTCGGCCGGTAATAATTCGACAACTCAAAACCGACCCTGCGGCTGGGACGGCCCGAGTCGGCCGTGGTGCCGGCGTCGCCCTGAAACAGCAGTTCGGAATCGAAGTCGAGACGGTACAGCGACAGGCTGGTCTGCAGGCCGGGAATGAATTCGCTGCGGGCGCCGATTTCCAGGCCACGGGAGTTCACCAGCACCGCTTCACGGGTGGCGGCCGCTGCAGGATCGCGCGGATCGACCGAGATCGTCGCGCCGCGCGCATCATTGCTGTGAAAGCCACGCCCGGCGTTGGCAAACAATTCCGTCTTGGCCCAGGGCCCGAAGATCAGCGACAGCTTCGGGCTGGCGTGGTGGTCGGTTGCGGTGCCCGAGTTGGCGGCCAGATTGCTGGTCACCCGGTCACGATAAAAATCTTCCCGCACGCCGACCACGGTGCGGAATTTGTCCG
>JAYTLK010000263.1:0-4774 GCA_043729515.1 Herminiimonas sp. | reverse complement strand
ACCCGAATTGTCCGACACCTGCTTCCCGTAAATCTGACAAGACATTCACCTGATAACCGATAGAGCGGTGCACATCAACTTGTGATAATCGCGTCACTTCACGTCACTTCACGTCACGTCACGCCATGTCCCATCTCCAGCAGTCGCCTCCCGGTCATCGGCCGCCGCCGCTGGCTGATACCAGCATGCAACCAGGAATTTACTGCCATGACTACCCCACACCTCGCACCGCGCGCGCCGGACCAGACCATTTCGGCATTACGACGACCCTTGCAGGCAGTTCCGCCGACATCGTCATCGGGGCATCCAATCCGCGCGCTTTATTTTGCGCTGTCCAAGCCACGGCCGGACGCTGCCTTGCTCGACACGGCACGCCGTTTTCTCGACACCGCCATTGCTGATGTGGCGGAATTGCCGTCAGACCTGCCCACCACCGCTGCCGGCTTGGCGGCCTGGATCAGCCACAATACTCAGGAAGTCGGCCACCGTTATCAAGAATATCTGTCGGCCCGCCATGCGGGTGGTCCGCGCCAGTACTTCGGCAGCAAGTCGCATGCCCTGAACTTTTTGAAATCTGTCGCACCGACCAAAACGGTCGATGGTGCATGGTTGTATGGGCTGTTGCGTCACTGGAACGATGGCCGCTTCGGTAGCCTGATCCGCATTTATCTGGAAGAACTCGGCTGCGGCATGCCGGACAAGAATCACGTGCTGCTGTATAAAAAATTGCTTGCAGCGAATGGATGCGAGCAATGGGATCGGCTGAGCGAGCCGCATTACGTGCAAGGGACGATCCAGCTCGCCCTGTCGCATCAGGCTGACCGTTTCCTGCCTGAAGTCATTGGCTTCAATCTCGGATACGAACAGTTGCCCCTGCACCTTCTGATCGCTGCGTACGAACTGAACGAACTCGGGATCGATCCGTATTATTTCACTCTGCATGTTACGGTTGACAACGCCGACACTGGCCATGCGAAAACGGCACTCAACGGCCTGCAGGAAGCTTGGCCAGTGATTGGCGACGGTGAACATTTTTATGCACGCGTGGCTGCCGGCTACAAGCTCAGCACGTTGGGCGCATCCACCAATTCCGTCATCGCCGATTTCGATCTGGAACAGGAGCTGATTGCGATCCTCGCGGAAAAAAGCGTCGTCGGCAATCAGGTACATTCTGATTATTGCAAGGTTGCAGGGCGCGCCATCAACGACTGGCTGCGCAATCCGGCGGAGATGCCGGTATTCCTGCAGGCGCTGCAGCAGACCGGATGGATCCGGCGCCATGAAGCACCGGAAAACAGTCGCTTCTGGAAACTGATTCAGGGCGAGCGCGCAGACATGTTCGGTGTCTTCAGCGCCTATGAACAGCAAGTGATCTGGGATTGGATCAATGGCGATGCAGCCAAGCGCAACGAGAGCACGGTTGCATCGGATGGCGCTGTCATTCCGGCCGCCAGGCCGACGCCACGCGTGCTGGGTTACAAGGCGCGGCAGAAATTGCTCGAATCCCTGGCGCAACGGGGCGCGGCGTCGAATGATGCACCGATCTCCGTTACCCAGATCAATGATGGGTTCGCGAATGGCAACGACAATGGCAATGGCAATGGTGGTGACTTGCGCACTGCTGCCCATTTGCAGGCAGCAAATGCGCATTCCGATCTCGGCCCGAGCGACTTCGATCATGATTTGCGTCAGCTCGATCAGGCTTTGGCATCTACGTTGACCCGGCAAGAAGCGATGCAACTGCTGGTGCATCTGATGTCACCGGCGCTGCACCACACCCCGGTGGGCCTGAAGGCGACGCGTCTGTTCGCACAAATGTTCGGGTAGAAATTTCGGCGCGAGTCGACGGCGCTGCCGAGCTTGGCGTCGGTGCAGTGCTTGGCAGCCTGCGCCGAATCTGGCGTGCCAAGCAAGGCGGCAAGGGGCCATCATCATGGGAACGCAGTTGCCGCGTTATCGGCGAAGGACCGCTCGCTTCGCCTCCTTCCTCGGCTTCTTCCTCGGCTCTTTCCTCGGCGCGAAGCCGAGCATTTTCATTGCAGCGCCGAGACGCTGTGTTTGCCCCACATAGTCGTGCCAAGGCAAGTTGCCAACTGCAAGACGTTTCCTTATGTTGCCAATCGTCCAGTGCGCGCCGCTGGTGATGCTTTCCAGTTCATCCCAGTGCACTGGCACCGAAATGCCGATGCCTGGCCGGGCCCGGGTCGACCATGCGCAGGCGGTGGTGGCGCCGTATCCGTTGCGCAGATAATCGACGAACAGCTTGCCGATCCGGTTGGCCGGCCCGCTCTTGGCCACAAAGCGCTGCGGAATCGTTGCCGCAAGATGAACAACGATGGCGTGCGAAAAATCCTTGACCGTCTCCCAGCCATGCTGGCGATGCAGGGGCACCACGACATGCAGGCCCTTGCCCCCACTCGTTTTCAGAAATGACGTCAGCCCCAAGTGCGTCAGCAAGGCACGGACCAGGATCGCCGACTCCTGGACCGTGCACCAGGCAACGCCATCCCCCGGATCCAGATCGAACGTCATGCGATCGGGTTTGCCAATGGCAGAGGCCACGGCATTCCAGGTGTGATATTCCAGGACGTTCATCTGCGATGCTGCCAGCAGGCCATCAAGTCCGGCGACGCTCAGCAACGGCGCATGGCCCGGGTCGAGCGCCGGCTCCAGCAACGTGATGCCATTCATCGCAGCACCTTCGGCATGCTTTTGAAAAAACAGCGGTCCGCCGACGCCTTCCGGTGCCCGTACCAAGGCGGTCGGGCGGTCCTGCAGGTGCGGCATGATCAGCGGCGCGACTTCGTTGTAATAGGCAGCAAGATCGTGCTTGGTCGTGCCGGAAGCAGCGTCGAGAATTTTATCGGGATGGGTCAGGCGTAATGTGGGCGGCAATGCCCGGCCGTTGCTTCGCGCCGTGCTGATGATTGGCGCCGATCCGGTGGTCGAAATTACCGCGGATTTTCTGGCGGCCGATTTCGCCGGCACTTCTGCAGTGGCAGTCGCGCCTGGGAGTGGCGGCTGCTCGCGGATGATGCCCACCGCTGGCTTGTCGTTGCGCATTCCTTGAAACACCGCATGGCGCAAGCGCCCGGAGCCGGTCCAACCGGCAAAGGCAACTTCGGCCAGCAGCGTCGGCTCTACCCAGTGCGCCGTGCGTTCCAAGCCGGTCTTGTTGGCGAAAGGCGAATCGTCGGCGCCGACCGCGACCAATGTTGCATGCAATGCCTTGAGCATTGTTTCATTGAAGCCGGTGCCGACATTGCCGGCATAGCGCAGCTTGCCTGCGGCATCATGCACGCCCAATAGCAACGACCCGAAGCCACCCCGGGCACCTTTCGGGTCGGTGTAGCCGCCGATGACGAATTCCTGTCGCAGGTGACACTTGAGCTTGATCCAGTCCGACGAGCGGCGCGAGACATACGGGGAATCGCTGCGTTTGCCGATCACGCCTTCCAGCCCGAGCGGGCAGGACGAGGCCAGCAGATCTTCGGGTGGCAAGTCGAACGCCTGGGAGAAGCGCACCGGTCCCTCGGTTTCGCCGCCAATCAGGGCATCGAGCAGCGCCCGTCGCTGGCGCAATGGCGCCTGCCGCAAATCGTGCCCCGCATGAAATGGCAGATCGAACACGTAATAAGCGATGGCGTCGGTGGCCGCGCCGTCGAAGGCATTTTGCAGGGCCTGGAAATCTGGAATGCCGGCGCCGTTCATGACGACGATCTCGCCATCGAGCCAACTGGCTGGCAATTTCAGTTTCGCGATTGCAGCAACCAGGTGCGGCATCTTCGCGGTCCAGTCATTGCCGTTGCGGGTGACAAGCAGGATGTCATCACCGTCGATCCGGGCAAGCAGGCGGTAACCGTCGAATTTGAGTTCATACAGCCAGTCGGCGCGATCTGCCGGCGCTGCGGTTACGAGTGTGGCGAGTTGGGGAGCCAGCGTGGCAGGCAATCCGGCGGCGATTGCAGCAGCGGGCATTTCGGTGGCCAGGCGGGAGGCTGCCCTCGTGGACTTGCGCATGTGCCTGACTGGCGAGGTTGTGGTGGTGATGTTTGCTGTCGCTGTCACTGTTACTGTCACCTTCGCCGTTGCCGTTGCCGTGTTTCGCACCGCGCCAGGTATGGCTACGCTGTCGGGCAATGCGTCGGTGACGATGAACTCCGTCTCGGGTCGCATGAAACCGTCTTTTTCCTTGATCAGCAGCCAGGGCGCTTGTTTTTCGCCCTTGCCCTTCATGCGGATCAACGCCCATTTTCCTTGCAGCTTGTGGCCTTTCAGGATGAACTTCAGGTTGCCATCCCGATAGCCGGCAACGGGGTCGCCGACTGCTTCCCAGGTGCCGCGGTCCCAGATGATGACCTTGCCGGCGCCGTACTGTTTCGCGGGGATTTCACCTTCGAAGGTGTTGTAGGCGACCGGATGGTCTTCGACCTGGACCGCCATGCGCTTGACCGTGGGGTCCAGGCTCGGTCCCTTCGGCACCGCCCAGCTTTTCATGGTGCCGTCGAGTTCGAGCCGGAAATCGTAATGCAGGTGGCTGGCCCAGTGTTTCTGGATGACGAACGACGTTCCGGCGCTTGCGGCCAGGGTCGCTTCGGGCTCAGGGGTACTGTCGAAGCGGCGCTTGTCGCGGTAAGCAGCTAGTGGATGGAGATCGGACATCGGCGGCGAGCTCTATGCGGCCTTGCGTTTTGGCGCCACGGTCTTGACCACGGCTTTCTTGGCAGGAGGCTTCTTCACGGTTTTGACAGCCGGTGCGCGCGTCGGTTTGGAC
>JAYTLK010000262.1:0-2607 GCA_043729515.1 Herminiimonas sp. | reverse complement strand
GCTTGAAGGGCACGTCCCAGTATTGCTTCGGTTGCGGTGGCGTCTGGCCGACCTTCAAAGTTAGCGTGAAGCCGGGTGCGAGTTTGAGCGCATCCTTGTAGATGGTCTTTGGTTCCGGCACGTAGCCATAGGCAAAATAGTCTTCGACGGCGCGCGGGTCGATGCTGCGCGACAGGCCGGGCACCACCCGCAGGGCCTTCAGTTCCGAACTGAAGATCAGCATGCCGTCCGGCAGCAGGGCGTAATACAGCGGCTTTACGCCAAGGCGGTCGCGCGCCATGAAAAAAGTTTGCTGATTGCGGTCCCACAGGCCGAAGGCGAACATGCCGCGGAAGCGTTCGACGCAGGCTTGGCCCCATTGCTCCCAGGCGTGGACGATGACTTCGGTGTCGCAACGGGTGCGGAACTGGTGGCCCAGCGCCATCAGCTCGTCCATCAATTCCTGGTAGTTGTAGATCTCGCCGTTGAAAACCACCACCACGCTGTGGTCTTCATTGAACAGCGGTTGCTGGCCCGACGAGAGGTCGATGATCGACAGACGCCGGTGGCCGAAGCCGACACCCGGCTCGGTATACACGTCGCCTTCATCCGGGCCGCGATGATGCTGGCTTTCGTTCATGCGCCTGACCAGCGCCGGGTCAATGACGCGGGCGCCGCGGGTATCAAAAATGCCGACTATTCCACACATGAGGGGAGGGCTTTTCCAGAAGTGGGTGCGCGAACCTTGCGCAGACAGACTGCGTCGTACAACGCCGTGTAATTTGCCAGCATCGCCGTGATGCTGTAGTGCTGCTCGATGGTGGCGCGGGCCGCCGCACCATGGCGAGCAGCCAGTGCCGGGTCTTGAATGTAGGCGGCCAGCGCAGTGGCCATGCCGGCATGATCGGTCGGCTCGATCAGCGTGCCGTTGATGCCGTCGGCAATCACTTCGGGTATGCCGCCGACATTCGATGCGACCACCGGCAGGCCTGATGCCATTGCTTCGAGAAGCGTGATCGGCGTGCCTTCGGCGAATGACGGCAGGATGAAGGCGGCATAGCTGCGCATGATGGCGGCAACGTCGGAACGGGCACCGAGCAGGTTGATCTGGCTTGCGACCGCGCTGGCGGCGACCTGTTCGCGCAATGCCGGCATCAACGGGCCATCACCAGCAATCGTCAGGCGCAGCCGGTGCGCATCGGCCGGCAAGAGCGTGCACAAGTGCTCGAACGCCAGGACCAGGCCCTTGTGATTCTTGATGTCCTGGATGCGGCCGACGGTGCCGATGTTGAAGATCGTTGCTGGCTGCGCCGGCGGTCTGGTTCCGGCTTGGCTTTCGATGACTCGGAACTGATCGGTATCGACGCCATTGTTGATCAGCAGATTCTTCGCCGACGGCACGCGGATCACGGCATCGAGCCACTGGCGCAAATCCTTCGACACCGGTATGAAGGTATCGATGAACGGCGTCATCAGGCGGCGAAGCAGGTTGTGCTTGCGGTTGGCGCCGGTGGGGTCTGAGAGGTCGCGGCCGTGTTCTGCATGAATGCGCACCGGCACGCCGGCAAGCGTCGCGGTGGCGGCATATTCGATTGCCGACAGGTTATAGGTATGCAGGATTGTCGGGCGCAGCCGGCGCAGCAATCGCCAGAGTTTTGCATGCGTGCCCAGGCCAAGCCCGGGTGGCTTGTGCAGCGCATGCAGGGTCACGCCGGGCCGGCTGATCTTCTCGGAAAACGCCGTGTAATCGGTCAGGCAGACGATCGCATGCCGGTACTTGTCCGGTGCCATGCGGTTGACGCATTCGGCGAGCACGGTTTCCAGTCCGCCGAAGTCGAGCCGGTAGAGCAGGTGGACAACAAGCGGCAGCTCGTCTGCGGCAGCTCGGGTCATTTGCCGCGGGCCGACGACAGGGTTTGTTCGATTGCTGGCAGGTTGGCGCCGACGAAGGCGCGCAGCGACTTGCGTGCTACGTTGGCGTCGGTGTCAAAAGGTGCCGACAGCAGGATGGCAGCGCCATCGTCAGGTCGCAGGAGCAGCTTGTCGCGGGCCTGGATGACCTTGCCGGCGTAATCGCTGGCAGTTGACGTGCCGCCGATCCAGTACCACTTCCAGACCAGCAGCTGGCCACCCGCCGTATGCAGGGTCGATTCACGCAGGGTCAGCGCACGCGTGCCGAAGGTTTCGGTGCGGGCGACTGCATGCATTTCTTGTGCTTCATCGTTGTACCCTGCGAGGCGGTTGCTGGAACTGATCAATGCCTTGCCGTTGCGCTGGTTGCGGTAGTACAGGATGTTGATGCCGACCGGTTGCGTGGCCACTCCCGCATCCGGCTTGAAGGCGGCGATGAATTGAGCGTCGGCGGCGGCGAATCGCGGTACCCAGCCGCTAAACGCCGGCGCGTTCGGCCAGCTGATGGGGAGCTTGTCGAGCTTCACCGGTGCCGGATTGAAGATCACGCGGTCGCTGTAGCTGGCATACAGCGGCCAAATCGCGCAGACGACGACGACTGCCAGCGCCATCCGCACGGTGGCTGGAGGCGAGCTGCTGGCATGGCCGATGGCTGCAGCGGGAATTCCTGTGGGGTCGACCGTCCCATGGGGCGCCGCAAGTGTCTCGGGATCTTCG
>JAYTLK010000261.1:0-14886 GCA_043729515.1 Herminiimonas sp. | reverse complement strand
CGGGGACTTGCGCCAGAGCGGAACGCAACACCGCCACCAGCAGGTCGTCGGGGCGGGTGTGGCGGAACATGCCGCGTGGCGCCTTGCCGATGGGGGTGCGGGTGGCCGCGACGATGTAAGCATCTTGAATTTGCTGGGTCATGTCAATTCTCGTTTTTGGCTGCTTTATTTGGCTGCTTTATTTGGCTGTTTTATTTGGCTGCTTCGTCGCCAACTTAGTTGCGCACCGGTTTTCCGGTCTGCATCATCCCCATGATCCGCTCTTGCGTCTTCGGATGACCGAGCAACTCCATGAAGCCGCGCCGCTCGGCATCGAGCAGCCACTGTTCATCCACCAGGCTGCCCTCGTCGACATCTCCACCGCAGACGCAGTGCGCGATCATCGTGCCGAGCTTGTAGTCATGGGCCGAGATGAAGCCGCCGTCACGCAGGTTCACCAGTTGCGCCATGATCGTTGCCAGGCCGTAGCGGCCGACCACCGGCACCAGGGTCTTCAGCGGCGGCCGATAACCGGCATCGAACATCGCGCGCGCCTCGACCTTCGCCACATGCAGCAATTCGTAGGCATTGAAGACGATCGTGTCGTCGATTTTCAGATACCCCATCGCCTGCGCCTCGATGGCGGACTTCGACACTGCCGCCGTGGCCGCATGCGTGAAGGTGTTCTTCAGGAATTGCAGGATGTCGTTGCCCTTCGCATCAGCCGCTGCTCGCACTGCAATTTCCTTCAGCCCGCCACCGGCCGGAATCAGGCCGACGCCGACCTCGACCAACCCGATATAAGACTCGATCGACGCCACCCGCTTTGCCGCATGCAGCATCAGTTCGCAACCGCCACCGAGCGCCAGGCCCGACACGGCAGCCACGATCGGCACGCTGGCATATTTCATCGCCTGATGCGCCTGCTGCAGTTTCGCCACTTCCGGCTCGATCGCCTTCACGCCACCCGACATGAAGACCGGCAGCATCGATTGCAGATCGGCGCCGGCCGAGAACGCGCCGCCTTCGGCCGCATCCGCGTTCCACAACACCAGGCCCTTGTAATTTTTTTCCGCTTCGGCGATCGCCATCGCCAGGCCGGCAATGACGCCGGCGCCGATCACATGCAACTTGGTCTTCAACGACAGGATCAGGACCTCATCGCCCTGATGCCAGATCCGCACCGATTCGTCCTCGAACACGGTAGTGCCGGCACGTTTCGGATCGTCCGTACCATCGGCTGCGGCAGCGCCTGCCACCGGCGCCCGGAACGCCTGACGCGCATAAACCGGCAATGTCGAGCGGGCGACGTTGGTCTGGCGCGCTGCCGAGAACGAGCCGTCCGGCCCATGCACGCCGGTACGGCCATCGAACACCCAGGCCGGCAGCGGCGCCGTCGACAAGGCCCGCCCGGCATCGATGTCTTCCTTGACCCAAGTGGCGACCTGCTGCCAGCCCGCTGCCTGCCAGTTTTCGAACGGCCCCTGGCTCCAGCCGAAACCCCAGCGCAGCGCAAAATCGACATCGCGCGCATTGTCGGCGATGGTCTCCAGATGCACGGCAATATAGTGGAACGCATCTCGGAATATCGCCCACAGGAATTTTGCCTGCGGGTTGGTGGAGTCGTGCAACGCCTTCATGCGTTTGGCCGGATCCTTTTCTTTCAGGATGCGCGCAACCAGATCATCAGCCTTGCCGCCGCCGGCAACATAATCGCCCTTGGCCGGATCGAGACGCAGGATGTCCTTGCCGACTTTTTTATAAAACCCGGCACCGGTCTTCTGACCCAACGCGCCGCCGGCGATCAACTTCGACAGGATTTCCGGCGTCTGATACACGGCGAAGAAAGGATCATCGCCCAGCGTGTCCTGCATGGTCTTGATGACATGGCCCATCGTGTCCAGCCCCACCACGTCAGCGGTGCGGAAGGTGCCCGACTTGGCACGACCGAGCCGCGCACCGGTCAGGTCGTCGACCACATCGACCGACAATCCGAACTGCTGCGCTTCATGCATGGTCGCCAGCATGCCGAAGATGCCGACCCGGTTGGCGATGAAATTCGGTGTGTCTTTCGCACGGACCACACCCTTGCCAAGGGTGGAGGTCAAGAAAGTTTCCAGCTGATCAAGGATTTCCGGCCGAGTGGCAGCAGTCGGAATCAGTTCGACCAGATGCATGTAGCGCGGCGGATTGAAGAAATGCACGCCGCAAAAGCGCGCCTTCAGCGCGGCGTCGAAACCTTCGGAAAGCGCCGTGATCGACAGACCCGAAGTGTTGGAGGCGAAAATCGCATTCGGCGCGATGTGCGGTGCGACCTTCCGGTAGAGGTCGTGCTTCCAGTCCATCCGTTCGGCGATTGCCTCGATGATCAGATCACACCCGGCCAGCAATTCGAGGTTGTCGTCGTAGTTGGCAACTTCGATCAGCGACGCATGATCCTTGTTGCCCAACGGCGCCGGGCTGAGTTTCTTCAGGTTTTCGATGGCGCGCAGCACGACGCCGTTCTTCGGGCCGTCCTTTGCCGGCAGGTCGAACAGCACCACCGGCACGCGGGCATTGACGCAATGCGCGGCGATCTGCGCACCCATGACGCCGGCGCCGAGCACGGCGACTTTCTTGACGATGAAATTTGCCACTTGGTACATCCTTTCGTTTGATCGGTCGGATCGTCGAATCAGTCAGATCAGGTCGGCGTCCAGCGCCATCAGGCTGGCCGCACCGGAACGCGCCTGACGGATCAGCATCGCGGTTTCCGGCAACAGGCGCGCGAAATAGAAGCGCGCCGTGCCCAGCTTCGAGGCGTAGAACTTGTCGCCGCCGCTTTCCTTTTCCAGCGCGATCTTCGCCATGCGGGCAAAGAAATAGGCGTACACCATGTGCCCGACCACCCGCAGATACGGCACGCAGGCAGCGCCGACTTCATCCTGATTCTGAAACGCCTTCATGCCGATTTCCATGGTCAGTTTGGTGACCTTGTCGCCCAGGTCGGCCAGCGGCGTGATGAATTCGGACATCGCTTCATCGGTACCGTTCTCTTCGACGAAGGCCTGCACCTGCGCGCCGAACTTCTTCAGCTTGGCGCCGTTGTCCATCAGGACCTTGCGACCCAGCAGATCGAGCGACTGGATCGTGTTGGTGCCTTCGTAGATCATGTTGATGCGCGAATCGCGCACGTACTGCTCCATGCCCCATTCGGCGATATAACCATGGCCGCCGTAGACCTGCATCGCCTCCGAGGTCGCGATCCAGGCGTTGTCGGTGATGAAGGACTTGATGATTGGCGTGAGCAGCGCGACCTGATCGGCTGCATCCTTGCGCACGGTTTCGTCAGGATGGTGCAGCTCGCGGTCGATCTGCAGCGCGACATAGGCCGAGAAAGCGCGGCCACCTTCGGCATAGGCCTTGGCAGTCAGCAGCATCCGGCGCACGTCCGGATGCACGATGATCGGGTCAGCGGCTTTCTCGGGTGCCTTGACGCCCGAGAGGCTGCGCATCTGGATCCGGTCCTTGGCATACACCAGCGCATTCTGGAACGCGACTTCGGTCAGGCCGAGCGACTGCATGCCCACGCCAAGACGCGCCGCATTCATCATCACGAACATCGCGTTCAGGCCCTTGTTGGGTTGACCGATCAGCCAGCCTGTGGCGCCGTCGAGATTCATCTGGCAAGTCGAGTTGCCGTGGATGCCCATCTTCTCTTCGATCGCGCCGCAAAAGATCGGATTGCGCGCGCCAACCGACCCATCGGCATTCGGCAGGAATTTCGGCACCAGGAACAGCGAGATCCCTTTTGTGCCGGCCGGCGCATCCGGCAAACGTGCCAGCACCAGATGGATGATGTTGGCGGCCATGTCGTGTTCGCCGGCGGAGATGAAGATCTTGCCGCCGGTGATCGCATACGATCCATCGGCATGCGGCTCGGCTTTGGAGCGCAGCATGCCCAGATCGGTGCCGCAATGCGCCTCGGTCAGGCACATGGTGCCGGTCCATTCACCCGAGACCAGCTTCGGCAAATAGAGCGCCTTCATCTCCTCGGTGCCGTGCTCGTGCAAGCACTCATAAGCGCCATGCGAGAGGCCCGGATACATGGTCCATGCCTGGTTGGCCGAGTTCAGCATCTCGTAGAACGAATTGTTGACCACCAGCGGCAGGCCCTGGCCGCCATATTCCGGATCGCACGACAATGCCGGCCAGCCCGCTTCCACGTATTGCTTGTAGGCCGCCTTGAAACCTGCCGGTGGCGTCACTTCATGCGTATCCCGATCCAGATGACAGCCTTCCCGGTCACCCGAGTGATTCAGCGGGAACAGGACCTGCGAGGTGAACTTGCCGCCCTCTTCCAGTACCTGGTTGATGATGTCGGCGTCGATGTCGGCATGTTTCGGCATCTGCTTCAATTCCTGCTCGACCTGCAGCAGTTCATGCAGCACGAATTGCATGTCGCGTAGCGGTGCGTGGTACTGGGCCATGGGGTTCTCCTGACGGGAAATCGGTGAATGGAATACGGGAAAAGCGGTGACTGAAAAAGCGGTGACGTGAAAAGCGTGACGTGCAAGTGCGGACAGCCCGATCGCTTCAGCCGCGCGCGTCGCTGCCAACCATGCGCAAGCGCGTCTGCGTATCAGAAATTTCAGAAATTTCAGAAATTTCAGAAATATCACGAGTATCAGGCGTATCAGGCGTATCCGGATTTTGATAACTCTGCAGCAATCGCTCGAAACCGGCATGGGCCCGGTCGACACTGCCGGCGCGCTTGACGAAGCGGGCATCATGATGCAGCGCCAGCACCAGGCCATACATGTCGAAGACCATCTGCTGCGGATCGGTCTCCGGCTTCAGATGGCCCATTTCGGCAGCCTGCTGGGCGCAGCGAAACAACGCGTCCTGCCAGGTCATGACCATGCCCACCAGCTCCTGCCGAATCGCGCCCGGCCGGTCGTCGTATTCCGCTGCGCCGCTGATGTAGATGCAACCGGACGCGATCTCGACTGTTACCCGCTTGATCCAGCGCGAGAACATGCCCTGCAGACGCGGCAGTCCGCGCGGCTCCTTCATGCTTGGATAAAACACTTCCTGCTCGAACTGCTGGTGATACAGCTTCAGCACTTCGATCTGCAGATCCTCGCGCGAGCCGAAATGGGCGAAGACACCGGACTTGCTCATGTTCATGCGGTCGGCCAGCAATCCGATCGTCAACCCTTCAAGACCATTGCGGCTGGCCAGGTCGAGCGCGACGTCAAGAATTGCCGCACGCGTGAGCTCACCCTTGCGCAGGAATTTCGGACTGGGATCGGAGAATGTGGATGGCAATGCAGTTCCTTGAAAGCGACAAACAATAAAGCGAACGCTCGTACTATTATGCACCCGACTGCAAAAGTCAAACGGGTTTTCTCAAGGAAAGTGCGCGGGTTGGTTTCGTTACAACATCAATGACGACATGGCCTCCACAACCAAGGCAACGGCTCCCGCGAAGGCACTGCGCCGGCGATCTCGTTTTCTGGCGGCTCGCGCCTTTTCAGTAGCGGTACCAGTCTGCAGCAACTAGCCAGTCGACTTGTCGATCAGGCGGCGGTCGCGCTTGGTGGGACGGCCCTTGAGGGTGGTGCCGGGCTCGCGGAAGAAGCGGCGTTCGTCCGCAGTTTTTTCGCGCAGGGCAATGCTGGAGGCGGTTTCCTGATACAGCAGCTGGGCTTGGGTCGCGGAGCCGCGTGCATCGCTGAGGGCGCACACCGTGACTTCCCAGGTCGTGGCGCCATTGTCGACTTGCAGCACTTCGCCGGGCTTCAGAATACGGGCGGGCTTCACACGATCACCGTCGACCTTCACCTTTCCGGTATCGACGGCGTCGGCGGCCAACGTACGTGTCTTGAAAAAACGCGCAGCCCAGAGCCATTTATCGATTCTGACAGCGGTCGTGTCGGGCATGGCGAGGCTGCTTGAATGCAGGTGCGGGAAAAGAAAAAGCGGCATCAGTTGCAGGCCGGGTGGGACGAGCCGCCTGCCACTGCGCGATGGTCTGGGTCCGATGATACCTCGGCAGTGCCGTCACGTCCCTGCGCCGTGCTTGCTAAGGCAGTAGCCGCCACGAACCGGGTTCACCGTCTCCAGGATTTAAAAAAAGATCACTTGGCCGCACGACGCCGGTTTCGCGATGCAGCGGTGGCCGCTCTGCCAGTTCAGGCTCGACGCCCGAATCGGCAGGATCATGATGCACTTCCAAGGTTGCCTCCCCCAGGTCAGGCCATCGATTTATCCACCCGCTCTGGCGCCGCAGTACCGGTTGCGCATATTGCGGCAGCAAATCATCCACCGCTGTCGCCACCGGCAGGGCATCTACCGCTGCCCCTGCTGGCAGGACATCCACCGCCGTCACTTCCGCAAATAGCTGCACCGCTGTTACTACCGGCAATTCCTGCGCCGTGTGCGGCTGGTTCCACACGACGTCTTCACGCGCCAAAAGGAACCGCACGATCTCCGCCTGCACATCTGATGTGACCAACCCACCTGGTTCCCTTGCTGTCGGCTGATGCCTGCCCTGCGCCGTGTGCTGCATGTTCCGGGCGCCCGCTTCATGATGCAGGATGAGCGATGCAATCTCCTCCGGCGAATCTGATGTGATAATCGCAGCGTTAGCGGTTGCTGCAAACTGACGCCTGCCCGCCTCTGCCGACGCGCTTGGCCCGACCGTGCTGAAAATCCCGCTGAAGCCGACGTTTCGCCTGATGCTTGCCCGCCGACTGCCGGCACCCGTTGATGTCGCTGATGTCGCTGATGTCGCTGATGTCGCTGATGTTGCTGACGCCGCCGCGGTATCGCCGGCGGCAGTTCTTGTCGTGGTATCGCTGGTGTTTCCCGCGGTATTGGCCCGAGAAAGACGATTTGACGTCGAACGCATGGTAAATTCCTCAATGAAAATATTCGGACAGCAATTACCCGAGTGGCGATAATCATTGTTGACACGAATAATGGCATTCTGGAAATACGGCATGTGCTCCGAGACGAAAATTCAAGCTGAAAACCGACGCAAGACAAGATCGGCCGACGGCAGACGGACATCCTGTGCCGATATCAAAAAATCCTCGTATTCCAAAATTTCTTAACCTGACGGACGGCAACGTTGTCTACCCTTGATCCGCAACAGTTGAAAATCTGGCTGGCCGCCGTCGCCAACAAGGATGGACAAGCCTTCCGTTGTCTCTACGATGCAACATCGCCGAAACTGTTCGGCTTTGCGCTACGTATATTGATCAAGCGGGAACTGGCGGAGGAAGTGTTGCAGGAAAGCTTTGTCAGTGTCTGGAACAATGCCGGGAGCTATCAGGCCGGTCTCGCCGCCCCCATGACCTGGATGACGACGATCGTGCGCAACAAGGCATTCGATTTGTTGCGGCGGGTCGATCATGCGGTGGAAATCGATGCGGAGTCCTTTGACAAGGATGTGATGGAAGCAATGGAAAGCAGCGATCCGAGTCCGCTTGGCGCGCTGCAGCTGACCGAAGATGCGAAAGGCCTGGCGCGCTGCATGACGCGTCTGGAAGGCCTGCACCGGCAGGCGATCGCCCTGGCGTTCTACCACGACCTGTCGCACAGCGAAGTCGCCGAGCAGCTGCGCCTGCCGATCGGCACCGTCAAGACCTGGATTCGGCGTGGCCTGGAACGGCTGCGGATGTGCCTTCAGAAAACGGAGGGCGCGTGAACATTGCCCACAACGAGCGCCTGCTCGACAAGCTGGCGGCCGAATACGTGCTCGGCACATTGCGCGGCGGCGCTCGCCGGCGTTTTGAAACGTGGTTGCGCGCCGATGCGCTGGTGCAGCGGGCCACGGCAGAATGGCAGGACAGGCTGCATCCGATGGCGCAACTGGCGCTGGCGGTCACGCCGCCCGATACCGTCTGGCAAAACATCCATCGGCGCCTTGACCTGCCTGCGGCAGCAGCGCGCGTCCTTGCCGCCGACGGCGGCATGGCCAGCGCGATCGGAGCAAGCAGCGAGTCGACTGCCGGCGGCAAGATAGCTCCCGTGAAGTCCGTGCAGCCAGCAGCGACTGACCGCTGGGCATTCTGGCGCGGCCTGCGCGACGATCTCGGTTTCTGGCGTGGCCTCGGCATGGCGTCGACCGCAGTCGCCACGATCCTGGTTGCCGTGCTTGCCAGCCGCCCTTCTGCGCCAGTATCCATTGCAGTCAATACTCCTGCGACGACGACCCCATTGCCGACGCCGTCGGCCATGCCAAGCTATGTCGCCATGCTGGCAGATGACAAGGCGCAACCGATCGCAGTCATCACTGGCGACACCAGTCGGCACTTGCTGACGGTGCGCATGGTTTCGCCGCAAAACCTGGCACCGGATCGCAGCCTGGAATTGTGGGCGATACCGAAAGCAGGTAGTCCGCGCTCGCTCGGCCTGCTGGCAGCCAACGGCAGCATCAGCCTGCCATTGCCGGTCGACGCCACGCCGCAATCGGTGGCGGCGCTGGCAGTCAGCCTGGAGCCAAAAGGCGGCTCTCCCAAGCGCGACAGTCCGACCGGCCCGGTGCTGTTCAAGGGTGCCTGGCTGGCGATCTGATCACGCTTCACTCGGCATATTTGCCGAGTGTGATGATGCGCAGCACGCCCTGGTACAGGAAATACGCCGCGCCATACCACCACCGCACATGCCGTGGCGTATGGGCAAAGGCGTCCGCATCGACCGGTACGCCATCGGCGATGCCGCGTTCGATCGCCGCGCGCAACTGCCGTGAAAAAGTCGCATCGCGAATCACGATGTTGGCTTCCTGGTTCACGAACAGGCTCAGGCCATCGTAGTTGCTCGATCCAACGGTGGCCCAGCCATCGTCGACCACCGCCACTTTCGCATGCAGCTGCGTCTTGTGATATTCGACCACCTTCACGCCTGCCTTCAATAACTTCGGATAGAACGAATGGGCAACGGCATCCTGAATCCGGAACTGCCCGACACCGATCAACAACGTCACATCGACGCCGCGCTGCGCCGCCCGCGCCAGTCCATCGCGCAGCTTGCGCCCTGGCGCGAAATACGGATTGGCCAGCACCGCGCTATGCTTGGCACCGGCCAGCGCCATCAGATAGGTGCGCTGGATGGTGCGCCGGTTGCGCAGGTTGTCGCGCACGACAAGCCCGGCCACCATCGGCGCTTCGCCATGCGGCGTCAACTGCGTGCGGGCGCCGCGAAACCGTTTCCAGCGCGCGCGCAGTTGCAGGCGGCCCACCCGCAGCCACTGCAATTCGACTTCGCGCTGGATGATGTCGACCAGCGGCCCCTCGACCCGCACCGCAAAATCCCAGCGCGGCGCCGGCAGCGCCTGGCAGGCATAGTCGTCTGAAAACAGGTCGTCGTTGAGATTGATGCCGCCGATGAAACCGATCTTTCGGTCGACCACGCACAGCTTGCGATGGGTACGCGCCACTCCGCGCAGGAACCACGGATTGAAGCTGCGAAATTCCACCTTGGCTGCCGCGAAATCCTGCGTCAGCTGCTTCGATACTGCACGGCCGCTGCCGAGCCAGTCGGCGATCACCCGCACCAGCACGCCGCGCCCGGCCGCGCGCTCCAGCGCCGCCTTGACCTGCATGCCGACACCATCGAGCGCAAAGATATAGGTTTCGAGATGGACTTCGAGCTTGGCCTGATCGATTGCTTCCAGCAGCGCCGGAAAGAAGGCCGCGCCACATTCGAGCAGGCCGATCCTGTTATACGAAGTGAAATTGACCTTATGCATCGTTCAGCAAACGGGTTGCGTTTGGTGGCCTGCCGGGGCACCTGCGCGACGGCATCGTGGCAACATCAGAAGAGACAACATCAGGCCAGCGTCAGCGTGGCCACGATCGGTGCGTGATCCGACAGCTTTGCCCACATCGCCCCATGCAGCACCTCGGCCGATTCGACCGTGAAGCCACGCACATAGATCCGGTCCAGGCGCAGCATCGGCAAGGCCGCTGGAAAAGTGCGGGCGGGCTGCAGGACACTGGCGCGCCCGCTCAGACGCCGCCACATGCCGCCGACCGACAGTTTTTGCGCACGCTGGTCGAACACTTCCGACACACCGAGCGCGCTGCGCAGGGCCGGACTCAGATGATTGCCCCAGTCGTTGAAATCACCGGCGATGATCACCGGCGCATCCGGCGGCGCAGTGCGCGACACGGCTTCGATCAAGGCATCGGTCTGACGCCGCCGGCTGCCGGCGAACAGGCCCAGATGCACCACATAGCAATGCACCTCGCAGCCCGGCGTCTGCAGCACCACATGTAGGATGCCGCGCTTTTCATAGGCATGGTCGGAGATGTCCTGATTGCCGGCCGATCCAATGGGAAAGGAGCTCAGCAAGGCATTGCCGTGGTGTCCATGGTCATAGGCGGCATTCATGCCATAGACCGCGGTATGGGAATCGCCGGCCAGGAAGTCATGTTGCGCTTCTTCCGGCCATTTCGTGGCGTGACGGGTTGCCAGCATGTCATGCCGGCCCTGCACTTCCTGCAGAAAGAAGACGTCCGCATTCATGGCTGTGAGCGCCTGTTTCAGCGCATGAACACGCGGCCGGCTGCCGATCGAGGACACGCCCTTGTGGATGTTGTAGGTCGCAACGCGTAGTTTCATGAAGATGCTCGATCGATAATGGTTCGCGCCCGACTGCATCGGCAACGCTTGGATTCAGCCGGCGCTGCGCACGCGCTGCGGCAACTGCAGGATCGCTTCCGCATTCGATGGCGAAAAGCAGCGGTCCGCCGCCTCGCGATACGGCAACCAGCAATACTGCAGGTGTTCCCTCGGCGCCAGCGTGACGGCGATATCGGCCGGCACCTCCAGGCTGAAGACATGTTCGGTGTTGCGCGTCACGCCGGGCGCATATCGGGCGCGCCAGACCGGATAGATCTCGTAATCATTGGCCAGCTGCCAGTCGCGCAGACAGGACGGATCGACTTGCGGGCCAACCAGGATGCCGGTCTCTTCCGCCACTTCGCGCATCGCCGTCGCAGCAAGCGTCTCTTCAAACGTATCTTTGGAGCCAGTCACTGATTGCCAATAGCCGGGCCGGTCGGCCCGTTCCAGCATCAGCACGTCTAGCGCGACGGTATGTATCACTACCAGCACCGACTCTGGAATCTTGAAGGCGCGCACCGGCGCTGCGGTCTTGTCATCTTGGCTCATGTGGGCGATACGATCCTCGGTGCGGCCGGTTGCAATGCGACGATGGTCTGCTGCCGCGGCAGCGCCCGATCGACAAGAAAAAGGCGCAGTCGCCTGCGCCAGATTATGCAGTTATTTGCCGCAGAGCCATGCTCGCTCGGCCACTTAGGCCTTGATCACCGGCTCGGTCGCGCGCAGGCGGATGTGCAGTTCACGCAACTGCTTCTCATCGACCACCGACGGCGCCTGTGTCAACAGGCACTGCGCACGCTGGGTCTTCGGAAAAGCGATTACGTCGCGAATCGATTCTGCGCCGGTCATCATGGTCACGATCCGGTCCAGGCCGAACGCCAGGCCGCCGTGCGGTGGCGCGCCGTACTGCAAGGCGTCAAGCAGGAAGCCGAATTTCAATTGCGCTTCCTCGGCGCTGATCTTCAATGCCCGGAACACCTTGCTCTGCACTTCGGCGCGATGAATCCGCACCGAGCCGCCGCCAAGTTCCCAGCCGTTCAGGACCATGTCGTAGGCTTTCGAGATGGCTTTGCCCGGATCGGTTTCCATCAGGTCTTCATGGCCGTCTTTCGGCGCCGTGAAGGGGTGATGGGTGGCCGACCAGCGGGCGTTTTCCTCGTCGTATTCGAACATCGGAAAATCGATCACCCAAAGCGGTTTCCAGGCATCGACGAACAGGTCGTTCTTGCGGCCGAAGTCACTGTGGCCGATCTTCACCCGCAGTGCGCCGATGGCGTCGTTGACGACCTTGGTCTTGTCGGCGCCGAAGAAGATCAGGTCGCCATCCTGGGCGCCGGTCTGTTCGATAATCTGCGCCAGCGCCGCATCATGCAGGTTCTTGACGATCGGCGACTGCAGGCCATCGCGGCCTTTTGCCTTGTCGTTGACCTTGATGTAGGCCAGGCCCTTGGCGCCGTAGATCGCCACGAACTGGGTGTAGGCATCGATCTCGGAACGCGGCATGCCGCTGCCCTCTTTCGCACCGCCCGGAACACGCAGGCCGACCACGCGCCCGCCTTCCATGTTGGCCGCACCCGAGAACACCTTGAAGTCGACATCCTTCATCACCGCCGTCAGGTCGGTGAACTGCAGCTGCACCCGCATGTCGGGCTTGTCGGAACCGTACATGCCCATCGCAGTGGCATAGTCCATCACTGGGAACGGATCAGGCAAATCGATGTTCAGCGTCTTCTTGAACACGAGGCGGATCATGTTCTCGAACATGTCGCGGATTTCCTGCTCCGACATGAACGAGGTTTCGCAATCGATCTGGGTGAATTCCGGTTGCCGGTCAGCGCGCAGGTCTTCATCCCGAAAACACTTCGTGATCTGGTAATAACGGTCGAAGTTGGCCACCATCAGCAACTGCTTGAACAATTGCGGCGACTGCGGCAGCGCAAAGAAATGACCGGCATTCACGCGCGACGGCACCAGGTAATCACGGGCGCCTTCCGGTGTGGACTTGGTCAGCATCGGCGTCTCGATGTCGATGAAGCCGTTTTCATCCAAAAACTTGCGCACCTCCATCGTCACCTTGTAGCGCAGGCGCAGGTTGTTCTGCATCTGCGGACGACGCAGGTCGAGCACGCGATGCGTCAGGCGGGTGGTTTCCGACAGGTTGTCGTCGTCCAACTGGAACGGCGGCGTCACGGAGGGATTGAGCACTTCCAGTTCCTGCGCCAGCACTTCGATCTTGCCGGAGTTCAGGTTGGTGTTGGTGGTGCCTTCCGGCCGATAGCGCACGACGCCGGTGATGCGCAGGCAAAATTCATTGCGCACCGCTTCGGCTGCGGCGAACACATCGGCCCGGTCCGGATCGCAGACCACCTGTACCAGGCCTTCGCGGTCCCGCAGGTCGATGAAGATGACGCCGCCATGATCGCGCCGACGGTGGACCCAGCCGCACAGGCTGACGGTCTGACCGAGCAGGGCTTCGGTGGTGAGGCCGCAATATTGGGTACGCATTGACATGTTCTGGTTCCAGGTAAGGGTCAGGTTGGCAGGCCGCTCATGGGCCGGTCCTGCCAGTCATTCGAAAGACAGCGTCAGTGCGCCGCATTGACCGGCGCGAGAACGATCTTGCGTTCGAGCGGCTCGGGCGAGACCACGCCCATCGAGACAATGTACTTCAGCGCCGCATCGACCGTCATGTCGAGTTCGATCGTATCGGCCCGCGGCACCATCAGGAAAAATCCGGAGGTCGGGTTTGGCGTGGTCGGCACATACAAACTGACGTAATCGCCAGCCAGATGATTTTTCACGTCGCCTCCCGGCGTGCCGGTCAGGAAAGCGATGGTCCAGCATCCCTTGCGCGGATATTCCACCAGCAGCGCCTTGCGAAAGGCATTGCCGGATGACGAGAGCAAAGTGTCGGACACCTGCTTGACGCTGGAATAGATCGAATTGACGACCGGAATGCGCACCAGCACCGCTTCCCACGCCCGCACCACCCGGTTGCCGATGAAGTTGCGGGTCGCCAGGCCAGTGAGCAAGATGATCAGCAGGGTCAGGATCGTGCCGAGACCTGGAATGCGAAAGCCGATCACGGCCTCCGGACGCCAGCGTTCCGGCAACAGCAGCAGCGACTGGTCCATGGTACCGATGATGAGGTTCACCACCCACAGGGTAATGGCCAGGGGCACCAGGATCAGCAAGCCGGTTACGAAATATTTGCGCATCGGTTCGGGGTCGGATGCACGGGCATCCAGGGCTTTCAGAAAAAGGAGCTGCTTCAGGAAGCGGCAGGGGATGGCTTGGCCGGGCCGTTGCTGGCCGGCGTGGTGGCAGTGCTGCTGGCACTGCCGGCACTGTCAGTGGCACTGCTTTTGTCGGCGCCAGCCTTGTCGGCACCGGCTTTGTCAGGGCCGGGCTTTTCGCCGGCAGCCTTGCCGTCGGCAGCATCGCCGCCGCCATTGGCCGCGGCCGGCGCAGTGGCGCCAGCGCCGTTACGGAAATCGGTGGCATACCAGCCGGTCCCTTTCAACTGGAAACCGGCAGCGGTCACCTGCTTGCGAAACTGCGGCGCACCGCAGGACAGACACACGGTCAACTGTGGATCGGACACCTTCTGCAGCACATCCTTGGCAAAACCACATGCTTCGCAGCGATAGGCATAGATCGGCATTCTGAACATCCCCGCAAAAATCGTCTAAAACCCTGAATTATAAAAGGTTTTGCCGTGGTCTCGCAGATCGATTTACAGATTGCAATTGCTTCCTGCACAGACTGCGCCAGGCGCCGCCAGGTCGGTTGTCGCCTTGCACTGTTCCAAGCCAGTACAATTCGGGCGCGCAGACGGACCCCACGGCATGCGCCCCGAAAATGCGGTACGTACCAGCGCAAGCAAGTCGACAAGAACTCGTACGGACCGACGCAAACAAACAGACTTACATTCATCCATTCAGGAGCTGACATGTCGGACAAGGGAGGTTTGGCCAAGGACTCGTTGGGCACATTCGAGTCTGCCATCATGGGAATTGCCGGCACCGCACCTGCCTTCAGCATGGCCGTCACGACGGCAGCCATCGTCGCCTCGGTCGGCGTGCTGTCGGTGGGCAGCGTTCTTTACTGCGGCCTGATCATGTTCGGGATCATGCTGGCATTCGTCCACTTGAGCAAGATCACACCGCACGCCGGCGCCGCCTACGCCTGGGTCGGGCATGTGTTTGGTAAAAAATGGGGCTTTTTTGCCGGCTGGGGGCTGCTGGTAGCCTCCATTTTCTTCATGGTGTCGGCAACGATTCCGGCAGC
>JAYTLK010000260.1:0-3285 GCA_043729515.1 Herminiimonas sp. | reverse complement strand
TCGCCCGGAATCTCCTGAAAGACGAGTACAAGCGAGGCCGACTGAAAACGGACCCCTTCGGGGATGGCGTCGATCCTGTCGCCCCACTGCCAAAGCCAGAAAATCCCCGCCTGGACGCGATGCTCGATTGCCTGCGAGACCTCCAAAGCAAATTCGTCGATGCGGTGAAGGACACCCTGGATGGGCTGACTACCGAAGAGATCGCCGAAAAGTTCGGCATCGAACCCAACAACGTCGATAAGTGGCGATTTCGAGGGCGAAGCCTCATTAAGGACTGCGTGCAGCAGAAGCTCTCATGAAACCGATCATCCTCCAACTCCCCGATTCATTCCCCGACCGCCGTGCCTGGCTGGAGCGGCAGTTGGTCGGTTTGGAACTGGGTGATCTGGTCGCGGAGTTGGTGGCGATTCACCAAAGCCGCTCTCTGAACCCGATACCGTCACCGTCACTCGATCAGGCGTTCGCGGACCAGCTCCCTCAACTGCTGAATCAAGGTTTATCCGTTCTCTCGGAGAAGCAGCTCGGGTTACTGTTGAAGCATCCTGGTCTGCTGATGGAACTTCAAGATGCCGTTCTTGAACAGGGGGGCCGATACTGGGAAACCGTCCCCCGTTCCGAGGAGTTCGAACAACGCATCGTCGCCGAGCGGGCCGCCCTCTCGAAGAAGCTCGTTGAGCGACCGGGAACGGCTCCCACCGCGAACCAAGGCGGCCCCGCTCCCCGGCCATTGGCATCGGGTAGCTCCAGTCCCGCTCGCTGGAAGCCTTCCACCTTGCTGGCCATCGCGGCCGCTCTTCTCATCGGCGTGACTCTGTGGATGAGTCGCCCCTCCGGCCCCACCTGGGGCTTCGACCGCTCGGGCATCCTCACCACCAACGTCTCGGCGGGTGAGTACCTCAATTCCCTCGCTACAGCTGCCGGGGATTGGTTCAACAAACGCCCCGAGGAGCCGCCAGCCGTGGCAACCCGGCTCCGCGAGTTCATCCACGGCTGCGAGACGCTCATCGATGCTCCGCACTCGCAGCTGTCGCCAGAGGATCGAGCCTGGCTCGTCGAGCGCTGCCGGACTTGGAAATCGACACTGGAAACACAGCTGACAGCTTTGGAAGCCCAGAGCCGCACTGCGGCAGAGACACTCGAATCCGCTGACGAGACAATTCGTAAACTGCAGAACGCCCTACGCCAGCGGGCGAGCGAAGTGGCGTGATCCGGACGAAGTACACCTCTTATGAGGCGGTTTCAGCAACGCTTGAGAGTTCTGCTCACCTTGAGCCTTATTGTCCTCCCGCTCCCCGCGTGGGCAGTGGACAAGTACGCCCTGCTGATCGGAGTCACGAAGTATGAACACTTTGGGATGTCGGCCCTGAAGTATCCGGACAGACTGCTAGACCCCGCGCCGCCATTTTCCCCCGGCTCGCGCCACCGTTTTCATCCGGGTTCAACATCTTCAGCAACAAAGTTCTGAGTTGCCATCAGCGCCCGATGACTATGACTGCATGCAATATGCATGTCCATACAAGATTCTCCCGAACAACATAAAATGGGTCTGGTAGAATTGTCTTCCCGCCTCGAAAGTGCTGCCAACACCCCTGATTTCGAAAACCACAACGCGTGTTCAGGCATTCCGGGGCGACCCCCGATTGCCAACGAACTCGTAAGTGTCATATCAGCAAACAACTTGTGAATATGACAACGAAGGTGGAATAGCAAATAGTCCCGTCCGGGACTTTTGCTAAATCATCTTTCCTGATCCGACTGGATATGGGCTCATAACGTCGGTTCAGGAAGCACGTTCAAGATTTCACACTCCAACCCGATGCATCAGCCGATGCGCGGCCTGGGCTCCCGAGTGCAGGCCGCCTTCCATGAAGCCGAAGAAGCCGAGGCTGGCGTGTTCACCGGCGAAGTGCAGGTTGCCGAGACCGTCTTTCAGAATCTTTGACTGCGACAGGAATTCACCGGGCAGCGGGAAGCTGTAACCGCATTTTGTCCATTGGTCCCCGATCCAATCGACGAACTCGGACTTGATGTGATTGGCCGAGAAGCCGGGCAGCGCTTGCTCAAATTGCTCCTCAACGAACTTTTCGCGGCCAGCCAGCGGTCGCGCATGCAGCGAGTCGGCGACCGTTCCACCCGTAAACGAAACCAGCAGTCGCTCTTGGTCTTTGGCCCCAGCTGCTCCCTCCCAAGTGACTCCCAGCGGGTATCCGATGTTATGTCTGTCTTCCCATCGGGGAGCCAGTACGCCTTGCTCACGACACCCAGATACTTCGTCGCGGAACCCATCTGCGGGTGGAACCCAGCGGGCAGGCCGGGGACAAAGCCTGCATGGCATAGAGTGTCAATGCGGTAACAGGAAACCAGCCTAGTCTCACCACACTGGCAGATGTCGATGCGGAACGGCAGAATCGAACGCTCGGGAGACAACTGACTAGCGACTTCATGAGTGGGCATCATGACCGAAGCCGACATCTGAAACGAATGGGTTGAGCACAACGATGTCTTTATCAGCTACTCCCGCAAGGACAACGCCACTGAGCCGAAGATGATCTCGGCCTTTGTCGAGCAGCTAGAGGCCGACTTCTTGCGGTTCTCGCCAGCCACCCCGCTGAAGGTCTTCTTCGACAAGAAATCGATCATCGACGGCCAATACTGGCAGAACGAGCTGCGGAAGGGACTGAGACAGTCGAAGGTGATGATCGCCTTTCTGTCGGAGAACTACTTCCGCAGCGAGTGGTGCCGCAAAGAGTGGGAGGAGTACATCCTCGTCGAGCAGAGCCGCACCTACCCCGGCGAGGCGCTGACGCCGATCTTTATCGTCGCTCCCTCTGATCTGGCCACACTGGTCCCGCCCTCGGCCCGCGACTGGTGGGAGAACGTCACTTCGCGCAATGCCATCATTGAAATCCAGCCGTACTGGAACCAGGGACGCGCCGCCTTACAGGAGGAGATCGTCGCCCAGCGGCTGCTCGTGCTGGAACAGAGTATTCGCGAGCAGGTCGAGCATAGCCGCATCCTCTCGCGCGTGCCACGGGATATCCGCACCCGCAACCCGAACTTCGTCGGTCGCCGCAAGGAACTCGCGGCCCTCCGGGATGCCCGGGTCTGCCCACGATCCCTGGCAACCCTCCATCTTGGCCAGTCCGGGGATTGGCCAGTACAGGTGCCATTGGCCGCTGTCTTGCAGGGGGGCAGGGCGGCGGTCGATTCGGCGGTGGGCATGTCCCAGCGGCGGCCCCGGCCCTTGAGACGGCTGGTCCCGGTCTTGCAGCGGGACTGCGTCAA
>JAYTLK010000259.1:0-68517 GCA_043729515.1 Herminiimonas sp. | reverse complement strand
TTTAAATTTTTTCACAAACGCGTTCTGCGGTTGGTACAGCATCACGCCATTGCCAAACTGTAAATCTGCGATAGGTACTCGCGTATTTGCGCATTGACTTGGTGCCTTGAAGAAATTTACCCCGCAGTGGCTGTGCCGTTGCGTGGCACTTTTCCGACTGCCGACGCAGTGCGGGTGCAAGCGACGCAGGAGCGCGCTTTGTTCCTCTGACACTCATTGGCTACCGTTGCTGCTTGCTTTGCATGTACAACCGCAGCAACTGGTTGATACGGGTCTGGTAGCCTTGACCCTGCTCCTTGAACCACTCCAACACATCCGCATCGAGCCGAATCGTTACCGCCTGCTTGGCCGGTACGCGTAACTCGGCGTTGCGGAAGAACTCGTCATCCAACTCGCCGATATCGCTGGTGTCGATCTCCTGGTCCTTCATGCCTGCCAGTCGGGCCCAGTCAGTTTTGGATACCTTGTTCATAGCGACGTACCTCACTCTTGGTTGCTTTACGCGCCGAGATGATCCGGATCACATCATCCATGCGCTCGACATAGACCACCACCCCGATCACGGCCTTGATCCACCCCACGGCAAGCCAGCGCTCCTCGCCATGGTCTTCCCGCCCGTCCAGTGACATCAGGACCGGATGTTTGAAGATGTCGGTCACGCAGCAAAGTCGATGCCGTGCTTGCGGATGTTGACCCGGTTCTTGTTCTCATCCCATTCAAAGCGCATCATGCACCTGTATTGCTATTTGTATGTACAGTATGGTCGTCCGCCGTCAGAAATGGAATGGTTGTACCGCTTATTCGTCTGCCTCGTTCTCGCCACCGATCGCCGCCAGCAGCGTTTTTCTGTCTCCGCTGATGTCCGGCCTTGGTTCACTGCTCTGATCGCCACCGACACGCGCCAGACGCGCCGGATGGGTCAATGCATGCACCGCCTTCAATCGGCCAATGGCGACATGGGTGTAAATCTGCGTCGTCGACAGCTCCGAGTGCCCCAAGATCGCCTGGATGTACCGAATATCGGCGCCGTTTTCCAGCATATGCGTGGCCATCGCGTGGCGAAACGCGTGGCAGCCGCCGCTGTTAAAACCGGCATGCTGCATGTGGAGCTTGACCATGTCCGATAGCCGGTTTTTTTCAAACGCCTCGCCGTAATCGGTCACGAACAAGGTAGGCTGATCCAGCGTCAGAACCAGCTGCGGCCGCACTTCCTGCACGTAGCGCGCAACCAGGCACAGGCCCGCTCGCCGATCGGAACCAACCGGTCCTTTCTCCCTTTCCCCTGGCGCACCATCAGCGTGCCGTTGGCCGTATCGACATCGTAGAGCGTCAGATTGATCAGCTCCGAACGACGAATGCCGGTGCTGTAGAGCGTCTCCAGCATCGCCCGGTTGCGCACACCTGAAGGTGTCTCGATATCAGCCTGGTTCAGGATGGTCTCGATGTCGGCCACGCTCGTCAGGTGCTTGGGCAGCTGGCGTGGTGGCTTCGGCAGCACCAGGTCGGAGGCCGGATTGTGCAGGATGAGGTTTTCCCGGGCGCACCACTTGAAGAACGCTACGATCGGCATTAGCCGCGTGGCTTGTGTATTGAACGACAAGGGCTGTCCGTTGATTTTTCGGTAGTGATGCAGATGGCTTTGATAGCGCTGCAGGATCAGGCGCGTGATGAGTGGAAAGTCCACCATCACGACAGACGCGAGCCTGGCAGCGAGAACGATTACCACGCATATCTTGGTGATCCGCAGCCACAAGGTGTTGCTTGATACGGATCTGACGGACCTCTACGGCGTGCCGACCAAAGTACTGGTGCAGGCAGTCAAACGCAATGCCGATCGATTCCCAGGCGATTTCATGTTCCAGCTCGATGCCCAGGAGTGGGACGCTTTGAGGTCACAATCTGTGACCTCAAACACCGGGCGCGGTGGCCGGCGTTACGCGCCGTACGCATTCACGGAACAAGGCGTGGCCATGTTGTCGTCGGTGCTGGGAAGTGCGCAGGCGGTTGCCGTCAATATTGAGATCATGCGTGCCTTCGTGCGACTGCGCGAAATGATCGTCTCGAACAAGGAGTTGGCCCTGCGTCTGGATGAACTGGAGAGCAAGGCAGATTTGATGGAAGTCAAGTACGACACCTTTGAACACAATACGCGTGTGCAGCTGAAGCAAGTGTTCGATGCCATCCGGGAGTCGATGACGCCTCCGGAAGCGCCACCGAAACGGCCTATCGGTTTTGTGACGCATGACGAAAAACCAGACAAGCCGAAAGCAGCTAAAGCAAAAAAATAACCGCTTCAGTATTACCAACATGGCGCGGCTAAAAAGAAGCCACTGCATCCAGGGAGTTCAGAGGCAGTGGCTTCTTAATTGAAATAAGAAGAGACGTTACCGCACATGCGGCGCAGTAATATTGCGCCTTACCTATTGCGGGTTACGGCCTTTATAGAAGAATAGCTGTTCACATATCACAGCGAGAGTTGCGCCTGCAGATGGTTCAAATACAATTAAGTTAATTTTTCCCCCTGATAAATCATTTAACCATTCTTGTTTTCGTTGCTCATTTAGCCAAGTAGAACTATCGGCGAGACTTGTCACCCAATTTATCCAACGTTCGTAATTAGTAAAAGGTATTTGCCCTTTAATTGATTGAAGAACACTATTGATTACGTTTTGTAGAACAAGGTCCTCGCACCGAAACGCTTTTAAACCTTGTAATTTAATTGCGCGAAATGTCCCATCTTCTAAACAAAAGTCTAAATGCACGGTTGCACTCAATCTATTAACAGATACAGTAATTAATTCTGCATCATGCAGCACATCGGTGATTATTTCAGTCGAAATATCGTTACACGCTTGAATCAAACTATTAGTCATTATTGTCCTCTTCCACGCCCTTGCGGCCATGGTGAAAGTGGTACTCCTGGGCCACGAACTGGTTGACCATTTGATCCTTGGTCCCAATTATGTCCATGCGGAGTTCCTGCGCCATGGTCCGTATGCCAATCAATATCATATTCTGGTTTGCCATCCGATCCATACTTTCGTTCTTGTCCGCTAGGATTAATATAGGTTGAACCTGGCTCTCCGGTGCTCGGTGTTTTTCCTTGGGAATACCAATTACTAGGCGCTGGACAAGTTTTTCCATCGCCATCATTCAGCTTATTTGCAATCATTGCACCAACGCCGAATCCAACCGCCGTTCCAATTGCTGCACCAACGGCCGTCCCCACACCGGGAAAGATAAAAGAGCCTATCCCGCCACCAATGGCTGTACCAGGATTTAAGCCAAACGGATCGACGAAGCTAATCGGGTTCCCGCCGACATAACCATAGGTATTGATTCCGCCTTCCAGCCCAATTGGATCACTCTCGACATAGCGTCCCGTACTCGGATCATAATCCCTGAAGTAGTTGTAGTGGAGTCCTGTCTCGACATCAAAATATTGCCCAGGATAACGTAGGTTCATGGCAATCGAGTTTGTTTTCACCAGCCCGGAACCAAATGTGGCATAGGATGCCTGCCAAACGATATTTTGGTTCGCGTCAGTCATCAGCCTAGGGGTACCGAGGTGGTCGGTATGGATAGGGTACAGGCGACCTCGATTCGAAGTCTTTTCCTTCATGAACCAATCGAAAAGGCTAATTGAAAACGCAAATTTCTTTGCATCACGAGCAGTTGGAGGTGATCGCTCGTTCAGCCCGTATTCAAACTTCGCAATAGGTACATGTGCCAAATAAAAGTATCTTGCAGTAATACTTCCCTTGCCATCGACTTCCGCATGAAGGTGATTTTCCTCATACAGGTAGTAGGTGTTGTGCGCCACCCCGTCTGCTCCATACACCGTCTTGGCAACGCGCTCTCCTCGGGCGTTATGGCTGTACCTGGAAATCAGTCGTGACCCTTCCCAGATTTCGCTTAACCTAGTATTGACGCTGTAGACCAAGCGGCGATTGCCGATGCGGACAGGGTTTCCGCTCCCGTCGTAGATGTAGAAACGCACTTTGCCGTCCGTTGTCACTGTCTGAAGGCGATTGCTTCCGGGCCAGTACTGCAGCAATTGAACTGGTTTCGTTCTACTCGTGGACGGCGTCCCCGACATTGCGGTTAGCCGATTGCCCGCAGCATCATAGGACCAGACGACGTTTTCACTTGTCGTCACTGCCTTTTCTAAACGGTCGAACACATCGTACTCAAAGCGTTCGGTTGCATGCGAATCACTGCGCAAGTCCTGACGCAGAATGCTTGTGATTCGTCCGGCAGGGTCGTAACCAATTTCTTGCATGTAAATTGGTGACAGGGGAAATTTACGCGCCGAAAGCTCACCCTTCAAGTTGCCGGCGTACGCGCTTGGTAGCCATGTTGGCAAGGAAGAGGTCTTGCTGACAGAGTCGTCACTCGTTCCATTTTGTATGACTGCCAGGCGGTTTGACCGGCCGGTTGCATCGTCATGCAAAAACGTCGTCAGCAACCGGTTTCCGTAAGTGAAACCAAGCAGCCCGAAAAACGGATGCCTCAAAATTGACTTGGCCAACGGCCAGACCGATTTTCCATCGACACTGACCAGTTCAGTGTCAGTCGGATAGTCATTTGCACCGTAGCGCAGTCTGAGAATATCGTTGCCCGGGAACACCTCGGCTACCATGCGCCCGGCGGCATCGTAGCGATAGCGCGTCGTGAAGACCATGGGCTCACGCGCTTTCTCTGCGGAGTCGACTACCGGGCGGATCATGTCAACCCTTTCGACGACCCTGCCATCCGCGTCGTGCGCATATCCGGTGCTCTGGCTACCATTGGCGACAGCCGTCAGCAATCGACCACGATACCGATAAACCACGCTTTCGACCGCGGCGCTACCGTCAAACGCGTTGCCAGTCGTGACCCTGCCAGTCAGCCGATCAGAAATGTCATACGTATAACGCGTTCTGTTTCCATTGGCATCGGTGCTCGTTACAACGCGGTCTGCCACATCGTAATCGGAAATCTTGCGGCCGCTGTCTGCACTATCAACTACCCGCGTACGGCCAAAATCATCCCGGACCATGCGAGTAACGGCGCCATTGGCGGCAGTGATGGCGGCGACCTCAGGTTTGTCCGCCACGTAGTCGAACCGGGTCGACGCCGATTGCACCGACTGCGCATTCTGCCGCAGGTTGGCAAGACGTCCCGCAGCATCATATTGATAGCGGGCCTGCCGCTGAAGCACATCCGTGATGCTGGCAACCAGCCCGGTCTGCGGGTCATAGGCAGTGTGCGTGACCGCGCCGGAAGGGTCGGTCGTGCGTGCGAGCAGGTTCTGCTCGTCATACCGGTAATGGGTTGTGGCATCCAGATGGGCGCCGGAGACATTGCTTTGCATCCGGGTCGTCAGCAGATGCCCTTCTTCGTCCAAGCTCCTGGTCACCGTGTTGCCGTCCTGGTCGCGCGTTCGAACCGGGCGACCGCTCTGGTCATATTCAGTCTCGCTGAACGTTCCATCCGGCCGGGTCAGTCGTTTCTGCCGCGCGAAGGGATCGTACGCAATGCACGTGATGCGCTGATCCGGTTCAGCTGCGGCGATGATCCCGAACTGCCTGGCAACGTGTGTAAGCCAGTTGTCGCCGCCATCCTCGGCGGATCTGGCGTTCTGGATCGCGATCGATTTGGTGACCTGCCCGAAGACATCGCGCTCGATCCGCGTCCGCTGCGGCGGATTGACCCCGTCGGCGCTTTCGACCAACACCGGAAATCCGGCCGCGGTGAATTCGCGCATCCTGCGCGTGAAATTGCCCGGCATCGTGACGCCGATCGGATAATTGCCGCGCGGGTCGTAGTCGATCACGGTGATGTCGGAATCGGCGGGAGAGTTAGCGGGGCCATTCGCCAGCGGGCCGTCAATTTCGCGCAGCAGACTGCGGCCGCCGATCATGCTGTAACGATAGGTCGTGGTGCGTTCGATCGCAATGGGTATGGTTTGCGGCTGGATTGGCGGCGACCAGCCCGACTCGGTCACCGCCACGGTCTGACCACGTTCGTTGTAGCGAATGCGAACGGTTGCCTCTCGCATTGAGACCACACCGGGCTGCGCAATCAGAGCAGGTTGCGCATCTTCACCCCGGTATTCATAGCGCGTTTGTAATTGCGGCGGAAGGACTTTGCCGCCGGCATACCGAATCATGCTGCTTTGAACCACCCTGCCGAGACGATCGCGCTCGGTGCGGATGGCCGACACCGGCTGACCGCGCAGGTCGAGCTTGACCACCTCGACCAAGCGGCCGAGATGGTCGTGGCGATACCGGACATTCATTTCGCCACACCGGTTGCATCCAGGACCCCGGACTTCGAGCAACCGGTATTCGCCGCCAACCACGGCATGGCGGTAGGTCACGGCCTGTCCCAGACTGTTGTGCAGGACGGTCAATCCCGGAGTCGTGAAGTCAAGCGTGACTTGCCCGACCCCAGTTCCTTCAACCAGGCGCGCCGGTTGCCGGGGCTTGCCGGTTTCATCCGTTTGCAGTCGTGCAGGCATGCCAGAGACGGTCAGGACGGCTCTGCCATTGAGGTCGTAGAGATATGTGCCGATGCGCTGGGTCACCCGGGTGCCGTTTTCCACGCCGACCAGACTGATGCCGCTCAAGAAGTTCGGACGGCGACCATCTTCGTAGTGATATACCCGGCTGGGGTGACTGCCAGGCACATCGACGCCGACCAGATTGGCATGGCCACTGGCCTTGCCTGCAACGACGCCTGGCGGCATGTCAGTGCCGTACCGGTAGCCGAACTTGCCGACCGGGCTGTCGATGCTCGCGACACCGCGAAAAACAGGCGCCGATGCCCTGGATTGACGATCCGGATAGTGTAGCCGCAGCTGCCGCCCCTGCGGATCGGTGACCTGTAACAAGAACCCATTCGGATCGCGCAGCAAGCTGACGAATTCCCCGCTCGGCACGGCGATCTGTACGAGTTTTCCGTTCGTATCGAAATCAAGCGTTCGACCGTCGGGCCAGGTCCAGGTATAGCGTTCGGATCTGCCGGACTGTGCACCGGAAATGCGCAGCTTTCCGTGGACCGGATCAGGCGTGCTGCACATGGCGCGATTGGCCGGATCGCGGCTGAAAATGACGCGCCGGCCATCGGCCTGCAAAATCTGGATCGTGTTGCCGATTGCGTACAACTCGGTGTCATATGACAATTTCCAGCCACGGCCGAAAATTCCCGGCAGCGCGGTCGCAGCACTGTAAGCGCTGTTGTAATGCCGCACGATCTCCAGTCCCAGCACGCCAGGCAATGGAGGAAGATCGACTTCCCGCTGATATTTGTTTCCGTTGATAACGTTGATCGGGTTACCGGCGCCCACGTTGGCGCTATTGCCAGACTGACTGGCCGGACCTTCGTTGGCAGTGCAGGTCTCTCCGCCAGTTGCGGGACCACACTGAGCCGGCCCGGCAGGCGTAGCTGGCTGAGCTGACCGGGGGCCGCAACTCATGTTCACGCCGCAATCGCTGGCATCGTTTGCGATGGCCTGAGCTGAAGGTATTTCGCCTGCTTGGCAATCCAAGCCTGACACCAGCGCGAATCCGGTGAAGGCAACGACAATCGCCACGGGACGCAAAAAAGAACGCAGACGAGCAAAGCGCCGCCGAATGAATACAAGCATGGGATCAATAGGGGGTAGTCGCACCAGGGCTTGCGCAAGTTGATTGAAAATCGCTCCCCATCGTCGCCATCCGCTGTTCCGGGGTCGACTTTAATTTGGAGAATTAACTCTTCCGATGCGGTGCCATCCGCCTTATCTTTCGTACCAGTATCGCGGATGCATCAACCGGTATTGCGTCGCACTGACACCATCCCCAAAGTGCAAGGTAATCGCCCCCGCCTCATCGGTGCGCAAGCGTTCGATGTCCATCTCCCCGTAACGGGCAAACACCGACGGTTTCGGATGATGGTAGCGATTGCGATGGCCGACCTGGAAGATTGCGATCTGCGGCTTCACCGCCTGCAGGAATGGCACAGTCGATGAGGTGCCACTGCCGTGATGCGGCGCCAGCAGCACGGTCGATGGCAGCTTGTCCGAGATGCTGCCTACCAGCTCCCTTTCCTGGATCGCTTCGATATCGCCCGGTAACAGCATCGACTGCGCGCCACGCGAGACTTTCAAAGTGCAGCTGCGCGCATTCGGTTTCCACTTGGTGCTGGTGTAACTGGCGGCACCGGGGTGCAGCATCTCGAAATCGATGCCGTCCCACTGCCAGCGCTGGCCTGCGACACAACGCCGGTGCGCCGGCGCGGCCGCCACGATGGGTGAGTCGGCTGCCAGCGAACTGGCAACCCAGCCGACCGGGATCGCGGCGAACAGCGACAGCGCACCACCGGAATGATCGTTGTCGTTATGACTGATGACGACGCCGTCCAGGCGGTCGATGCCGCGCGCCTTCAGATACGGCAGGATGACGCGCTTGGCGCCATCCGAGCCGGGGGAATGGAACGGCCCGGTGTCGTACAGCAGGCGGTGGGTGCCGGTTTCGATCAGCAGCGCCATGCCCTGGCCGACGTCGAAGGCGGTCACGGAGAAGGTGCCCTGCTGCGGGAACGTGGCGTCGTTGCACAACAGCGGCAACCAGCCCGCCAGGCCGAGCCAGCGCGCCGGCCATCCGCGCGGTGCGAGCAAACAGAGTGCACCGATCATCGCGCAGGCGAACATCCAGAATGCAGGCAGCGGCGTCGACCAGACCGCGTTGTCCCATCGACTCATCCACGTCAGCAGCGTCGCCAACAACGCAAACAGGCAATGCGCCAGCGACAAAAGCATGGGGCAAAGCGGTCCCGGCAGGAACGCGCCTGCCAGCGCCAGTGGCGCCACCAGCAGGCTGACCAGCGGAATGGCAACCGCATTGGCAAGCGGCGCGATCAGCGACACCTGGCCGAACAGCAGGATCGTCAACGGCACCAGGCCGAGCGTGACGACATACTGGGTATGCGCAGCGTCGCGCAAGGTCGCGCAACAACGGCGCCAGCGCCCGGCAGCGCCGTCGATCGGAGCGAGCACACGCGTACGGCCGGTGGATGCGTACAGAATGATGCCGACGGCGCAGAAAGACAGCCAGAACCCCGGCCACAAGACCGCCCACGGATCGAGCACCGTGACCACCAGTGCCGCCAGGCACAGCACGTGTGAGACGCTGTCGATGCGTGCGCACCAGAGTGCCGCTGCCACCACCCAGATCATGTAGAGCGTACGTTGCGCAGGGATGCCGAAACCGGCCAGCAGCACATACAGCAGCGCCGTCACGGCAGCCATCAGCGCGGCCGCCTTTTGTGCCGGCATGATGAGCGGCAGATCCAGGCGCGTGAAGAAAGCGCGGCGCCACAGGAAATGCATGCTGCTGGCAAAGAGCCCGGCGATCATCGTGATGTGCAGCCCGGAGATCGAGACCAGATGGCCGATGCCGGTGCGATTGAAGATCGTCCAGTCGGTCTGTGGAATCGCCCGCTGGTCACCGATGACCAGCGCCACCATGGTGCCTGCGTAGGGCTTGCCGGGCAGCGCATCGAGGATTCGCTCACGGATCTTCGACCGCACCCGTTCGACCGCAGTGCCCGGTCGAAGGACGAAGCCGTCCAGCCGATGATTCGTTAGTGCAGCGGCAATATCAGCGCCCGGCGCCGAAGCCGTGCCGGTGGCACCGCCGGCGACTGCGGTGACTGCCGCCGCGACCGGGTTGCCTGCCTGCCGGTCGGCGGCGCCGGCAGTCGGCTTCGTGCGCACTTGCCCGGTCGCACGCACGCCCTGCTCCAGCAACCAGACTTCGTAATCGAAACCATCCGGATTGGCAGTGCCGTGCGGTCGCTGCAGGCGCACGGTAAGCCGCCAGCGCTCGCCGGGCTGAAGATCGGGCAAGGCCGGCACCTGAGACCCGGTCGCCGGATCGCCGCGGTTGCCGCGCTCGGCATACCAGCCGAGCGCAATGTGTTCCGGCACGGCGACCGTACGGCCGTCCTGCCGCGCCGATTCCACTTGCAGATTGAAGCGAATGCCGTCGATCGCCCGGGTCGGCAAGCTGTCGATGATGCCGATGACGACCAGATCCTTGCCTTCGAGATCAGGCGACAGAGCGTCCATCAGGGCGCGGCTGGCGGTCATGCCTGCCCAACCGAAACCGAGCGCGCCGCCCAGACACACCTGCAGGAAGATGCGCACCCATTGCGGCCCATCGAAGACGCATGTCAGCGTCGCCAGTACACCACCGCGCGCGCGCCGCATTCCTGGGCCATCGTCATTGCCATCACGGCTGGACAAGCCGGCACGGCACCAGAGCCCGGCCAGGGCCAGCATCATGAGCGCAACCGACCAGAGGGGATGCCACAGCACGCCACGTGTCTGCAGCAATCCGATGCCGGCAACGAAGCCGACGATTGCGGCACGCACTTCCGCTCAGCGCTGCGTGACGGATGCCGCCAGCCGCGCCAGGCGCGGCAGCACGGCGCAGGCATTCGCGGTCGTCGCCCCGGCGGTCGCGGCAACGTCAAGCCCCCGTAATTCGGCCAGCATGGCGCCGATGCCGGGCAGGTTCTCCGGACTGTTGCGGGCCGGATGAACCCAGGCTGGCGAAATGTCCGGCGCATCGGTTTCCAGCACCAGGGCGTCGAGCGGCAGGCCACTGGCGAGCCGCCGGATCTGCAAGGCACGGGTAAACGTCATCGCCCCACCGAAGCCAAGCTTGAAACCGAGATCGATGAATGCCTGCGCCTGCTGCAGGCTGCCGTTGAATGCATGGGCAATGCCGCGTACCGGCTGCAGGCGGCGCAGGTATTTCAGGATCAGATCCTGGGAACGCCGGACATGCAGCAGGACCGGCAGATCGAAATCACGGGCAATCTTCAACTGCTCGGCGTAGAAATGCGCCTGCTTGCCGCGCATGGCGAGCGTACACAGGGCCGGAATGAAAAAATCCAGTCCGATCTCGCCGATGGCAACGAAGCGCGGATCGCGGAGCGCGGCCGGTATCGCTGCGCGAAGTGCGTCCAGATCTGCCTCGACTGCATCCGGAACGCAAATCGGATGAATGCCCAATGCGTAGACACAGTTCGGCTGGGCCTGCGCCAGCGCACGCACCGCACCGAAGTTGGTCGGCGCGACTGCCGGAACAACGATCCAGTCGACGCCTGCCGCAAGCGCATGCGCGGCGACAGCGCCGCACTGGCCGCCGAATTCCGACGCATCCAGATGGCAATGGGTATCGATCCACATAGGCAAGGCTCGTCGGCAGTTGATCGGAGGAACAGCGGCGCAGTCTACCGTTGGCTGATCTGTCTCTTCATGTTACCGGCAGAAAGTTTAACCTGCCGCAACCGATGGCTCGTGGTAAGGCTGCAAGCCATGCTCCGACAAGCGCAGCACCCGATCGCAATGGCGCGCCAGTTCGACATCATGCGTGACGATGACGAAGGCAGTGCCGAAATTGCGTGACAACTCGAGCATCAGATCAAAGGTCTGATGCGCAGTGCCACGGTCAAGGTTACCGGTCGGCTCATCGGCCAGTACGCAGGCCGGCTGCGTGACAAGCGCGCGTGCCAGAGCAACGCGTTGCCGCTCGCCGCCGGACAATTCACCCGGCGTATGGGTGATGCGGTGGCCGAGCCCGACTCGTTGCAGGATGGCAGTGGCGGCTTCTTGCGCTGCAACGCGGCCGACACGCCGAATCAAGAGTGGCATCGCCACATTGTCCAGCGCGGAAAATTCCGGCAACAGATGATGGAACTGATAGACGAACCCGAGCGAGGCGTTGCGCAGGTCGCCGCGCGCCTTCTCCGCCAAGTCGGCAAAATCCTGGCCGAGCAGGCTGACCCGGCCGGTGGTCGGCGTATCGAGGCCGCCGAGCAGATGCAGCAGGGTCGACTTGCCCGAGCCGGAAGCGCCGACGATGGCAACCCGCTCGCCGCGCACGACATCGATGTCGATGCCGGTCAGGACGTTGACGGAATATTTTCCCTGGGTGAACGTCTTGCCGAGGCTCCGGCAGTGCAGGATGGCGTCGGCCTGGTTCGGCATGTCGACTTGTCGGGAGCTGTCATTCATAGCGCAATGCCTCCGCCGGTTTGACCCGCGCCGCCCACCAGCTCGGATAGAGCGTTGCCAGGAAGGCCAGCACCACCGCCACGGCACCGATGCTCCAGACATCGGGCCAGCGCAAGTCGGATGGCAATGCGCTGATCAGGTAGATGTCGCGCGGCAGAAATTGCACGCCCAGCAAGTGCTCGATCGCCGGCACGATCACGTCCACATTCAACGCCACCGTCACGCCGAGCGTAATGCCGACGGCGGTGCCGAACAGCCCGACCAGCGCGCCCTGGATCATGAAGATCTTCATGACCGAGCGTGGCGAAGCGCCCAGGGTGCGCAGGATGGCGATGTCGGCCTGTTTGTCGGTCACCGTCATCACCAGCGTCGAGACCAGATTGAACGCGGCCACGGCAATGATCAGCGTCAAGATGATGAACATCATGCGTTTTTCGGTCTGGACGGCGGCAAACCAGTTGCGGTTCTGCTTGGACCAGTCGCGGATCAGGACATCGCCGCTGATCACGCGCGACAGGTCGGTTGCCACCTGCGGCGCGCGTTGCATGTCGGCGATCTTCAGGCGCAGACCGGAGGGCGCGGCCAGCTTGAACATCTTCATGGCGTCGTCGATGTGGATGAAGGCAAGCGACGAATCGTATTCATAATGTCCGGCCTCGAAGATGCCGACGACCGTGAACTGTTTCAAACGCGGAATGACGCCGGCCGGCGTGACCTGCCCCTGGGGCGCGATCATCGTCACTTTCTCGCCGATGCCGACCCGCAGGCCGCGCGCCAGTTCGCCACCGAGCACGATGTTGAATTCGCCCGGCTTCAGGTCGTTGAAATTTCCCTGCTTTACCTGGGCCGCAACGTCCGACACGGCCGGCTCCTGCTCCGGCAACACGCCCCGCACGACCACCCCACGCACCGTGTCGTCGCGGGTCATCATGGCTTGGCCGGCCACGTACGGCGCGGCGCCACGCACTTCCTTGTCCTGCATCGCTTCTCGGGCGGTCTGCTGCCAGTTGGGCAGCGAGCCGCTCGGCTCGAAGACTTCGATATGCGACAGCACCGACAGCATCCGGTCGCGCACTTCCTTCTGAAATCCGTTCATCACCGACAGCACCACGATCAGGGCCGCCACGCCGAGCGCAATGCCGGCCATGGAAATCAGGGAAATGAAGGAAATGAAACTATTGCGCCCACTACGCTTGCCAGCCCGCGTGTAACGTACGCCGACCAGCCATTCGAAGGGTAAATTTTTCAGCAGACTCACTACGGACCTCGGTATCGAAAAACGGTCGGCGGAGGCCATGCCAACGGTATTTTTGGCGGCCCCATCCGAAGCAACGCCAGATCTTGCCATACAATCCTCCCATGAGTGACATCACCGTCGTCCTGCCTTTCAGCCTTCCGCCAGCCGAACTGGCTCCCGACCTCCTGCGCGCGCTGACGCTGCCATCGCTGGCCATGTTGCTTGCACGCGCCGAACCAGCCCGGTCGGCAGTGGGTAAAGCCGGCGGCGCGCGCGATGAAAACAGTGCCGTGGCAGATGGTTTCGCACGCGCCCTGCCGCACGAGACCTGGCTTGCCAGGCGTTTCGGGCTCGACGAAAAAGGCGATCGCAGCAGTCCGGCCATCGCGGCGATGCTGATGGCTGCGCAGAAATCGGCATCGGCACCGGCAGACGGCTACTGGTTCGTTGTCTCGCCGGTCCATTTCCACGTCGCACGCGACCACCTGGTGCTGACCGACACCCGTTCTCTGGCCCTGTCCGAGAATGATGCGATGGATCTTTTCACCGCTGCCCTGCCGGCGTTCGAAGAGGCGGGGCTGATGCTGCGCTTCGGTAGCGCCGGCTCCTGGTTCGTCCGGGCCGATGCCTGGCGCGACATGGTGACTGCCACCGCCGATGCAGCCTGCGGCCACAACATCGACATCTGGATGCCACAGGGACCGTCGGCGCGCGCCTGGCGCAAACTGCAGAACAGCGTGCAGATGGACTGGCATGCGCATCCGGTCAATGCGGCGCGGTCCAACGCCGGACAGCAGCCTGTCAATTCCCTTTGGCTCTGGGGCGGCGCTCAGGCATTGCCGCCACCGTCGCGCGTCCCCGTCGCCATGGCAGGATTTCAGGGCTGGTTTGCCGGCTTCACCGCGCTCGCCAGCAGCGTCGTCGACGCACCGGATCTCGCCCCCCTGCTGGTTGCGACCGAACCACACCGGCTGCTGCTGCGCGCCGAACTGATCGGCCCGGCGCTGGCTGGTGACTGGGCAGAATGGCTCGACCGCGTGCGGGAGCTGGAAATCACGCTGTTCGCGCCGCTCCTGGCTGCCCTGCGCACGGGCCAGATCGAACGCCTGCAGATCATCCTGGGACATGCAACCGAGCTGCAGGCATGGAGCGTGACCCGCGCTTCACTGCGCCGCTTCTGGCGCACGCCGTCGCTGACCCGTCTGCGCAGCGCGTCGTCCTCTCCAGCGAATGCGGCATGACCCGCATCGCCGTGCGTCCCTATCCGTTTCGCGACGCCGAACGTCTGCGCCAAAGCGGCGTGCATCCGGTGCTGGCGCGTCTGTATGCAGCACGTGGCCTGACGCAGCCACGTGAATTGACCAGCGAACTGGCGGGGATGATCGCACCGGCCGGCATGCTGCATGTGGAACGTGCCGGTGTCTACCTCGCCGATGCAATCGCCGCCGGCAAGCGCATGGTGATCGTGGCCGACTACGACTGCGATGGTGCGACCGCCTGCGCCGTCGGCCTGCGCGGGTTGCGGTCGATGGGTGCGCAGGTCGACTTCATCGTCCCGAACCGGTTCGAATACGGCTACGGTCTGACGCCGGAGATCGTGGCGCTGGCAGTAACCGAGAAACAACCGGACGTCATCATCACGGTCGACAACGGCATCGCCAGCATTGACGGCGTGGCCGAAGCCAACCGGCGCGGCATCGACGTGATCGTGACCGACCATCATCTGCCCGGTGACGCCCTGCCGGCAGCGGCCGTGATCGTCAATCCGAATCAGCCGGACTGCGGTTTTCCGAGCAAGAACCTGGCTGGCGTCGGCGTCATGTTCTATGTCCTGCTGGCATTGCGCGCCGAAATGCGACGGCGCGGCGTGTTCGACGCCCGGACCCAACCCAAGCTCGACTCCCTGCTCGATCTGGTTGCCCTCGGCACGGTGGCCGACGTCGTCGTGCTGGACGCCAATAATCGCATCCTGGTCGCCCAGGGCCTGCATCGCATGCGTGCCGGCCGCATGCATGCCGGCGTCGCCGCCCTTTTCCGCGCCGCAGGTCGCGAAGCGAAAACCGCCACGCCCTTCGACCTCGGTTTCGCACTTGGCCCCCGCCTGAACGCCGCAGGCCGTCTGGCCAACATGGCCCTGGGGATCGAATGCCTCACCACCGACGATGAAGGGCGCGCCTGGGCAATTGCGCAGGAACTCGATGGCATCAACCGTGAACGGCGTGAAATCGAAGCCGGCATGAACGAGCAGGCGCTGGCGCTGCTGGATGATTTCGACCCGGCCGGCAATGCCACCATTGCCGTGTTCGATCGGAACTGGCACCAGGGTGTGATCGGCATCGTCGCCTCGCGCCTGAAGGATCGTTTCTATCGGCCGACCATTACCTTCGCACCCGGCGACGACGGCTGGATCAAGGGCTCGGGCCGCTCGATAGCCGGTTTTCATCTGCGCGATGCGCTGGACCTGGTATCGAAGCAGGCGCCGGGGCTGATCGAGCGTTTCGGCGGTCATGCGATGGCCGCCGGCCTGACCATCCGGGCCGATGCTTTCGACGCCTTTGCCGGCGCCTTCGAAAAAGTCGGCCAGGCCACCTTGAGCCGCAGCCAGCGTGAACGCGTGATCGAGACCGATGGATCGCTCGAACACGCTTATTTCACCAACGACTTCATCGATCTGGTCGGTGCCCAGGTCTGGGGACAAGGCTTTGCACCGCCGGTCTTCTGCGATGACTTTCGCGTCCTCAATCAGCGTGTCCTGAAAGACAAGCACTTGAAGCTGACCCTGGAGCGCGATGGCCAGAAATTCGATGCCATCTGGTTCGGCCACGCCGAAGCCCTCGGTGGCCATGCCCGGATCGCCTACCGGCTCGATACCAACACCTTCAACGGCGTGAGCCGCGTGCAGTTGCTGGTCGAACATGCGGAAAGCGATTGATGGCAACCGACCGCGCGCCAGGCCTCCCGCTGCGGCGCACCCGCCACACCGCCTTGCAGCGACGCCGGCGAAGATGGATGCTGACGGCCGCGCTGGTGTTGCTGGCGCTGCTGGCCTGGGCGGTACAGGTGGCGATGAAGCCGGCACGGCAAAAATCGGTTGTCTTCACCGCCGGCGCCGATGGCGGCATCTACATGTCGTTTGCCGTGCGCTATGCGGAAGCATTGCGTGCCGAAGGCATCACGTTGGACATCCGCCGCTCCTCCGGCGCGGTCGAAAATTACGAACGCCTGAAAGATCCGAACAGCGGCGTCGACATCGGCCTGGTGCAATCCGGAACCGGCAACGCGCGCAACGCGCCGATGCTGCAGACACTGGCGTCGGTGTCCTATGAGCCGATCTGGATTTTCCATCGTGGCGACGGCGAGATCGATCGGCTCACGCAATTGACCGGCAAGCGGATCAGCGTCGGCCAGCCCGGCAGCGGCCTGCGCACCGTGATGCTGGCGCTGCTGGCGCTGCACAAGGTCGGCCCGGCGAATTCGACCATCGAGGAACTTGGCGCCGTGCCTGCTGCACAAGCGCTGCTCGACGGCAGGCTCGACGCTGCCGCCTTCATCGGCGCACCCGACATACCGGTCATCGCCGGCTTGCTCAAGTCCGGTCTGCGCCTGGTCGACATGAGTCAGGCCGATACCGTCATCCGGCGTTTTCCTTCGCTGGCCAAGGTCGTCTTTCCGCGTGGTGCGATCGACCTGGCGAAAGATCTGCCACCGCGCGACGTGACCTTGTTGTCGACCACTGCATTGCTGGTGGCAAGAAAGTCGCTGCCCACCGAAGTGGCGTACCAGCTGCTCGATGCAGCGTCGGAGATTCATGGCCAGCCGGGCTTTTTTGCGGATCGCGGCGATTTTCCGAACCAGAAGGTGGAAGACTTTCCGATCAGCGATGAAAACCGCCGATATTTCAAGACCGGACGGCCGTTCCTGCAAAATTATCTGCCGTTCTGGCTGGCCAATTTCATCGAGCAGCGATTCGTCTATCTGGTGCCATCGGTGGCAGTGTTGTTTGCCCTGCTGCAGATGCTTCCCAGGCTGTATTCCTACCAAATGCGTAGCCGTCTGGCCCGCTGGTATCAGGAGATCCGTTTGCTGGAAGCTGAAATCGGCGCGACGGCGCAACCGGACACGGCGCAGATCCTGGGCTGGCAGGCCGAGCTGGAAGACATCCACACCAACGTCGGCCGCCTGCATGTGCCGGAAGCCTTCATTCGCGACCTGTACGCCTTGAAGCATGCGATTCATCTGGTGGCCGAGCGATTGCGCCTGCCGGAAGACGCCTTGCAGCCGGCTGCCGCCGTCGCCTGAACCACCCGCGGCGTATAATCTCGGGTTTGATCGCACGAGAAAAATCCATGGAAGCCGAACGCATCAACGCTCTCTCTGCCCTGCTGGCAGACCTGACCACCCGCGAAGCAGAACTTCGGAGGTATCTTTGACTTCGATGTGAAGTCCGAGAAGCTCGAGCAGGTCAATGCGGAACTGGAAGACCCGACTGTCTGGAATGACCAGAAAAGGGCCCAGGATCTGGGCAAGGAAAAAAAATCGCTGGAATCGATCGTGCAGACGCTGACGAAGATCGAAGCCGAGCTCCGCGACACCACCGATCTGTTCGCCATGGCGCGCGACGAACAGGATGAAGACACCATGGTTGCCGTCGAGACCGATGCCGACGGCCTGCGCAAGCTGGTCGAGGGCATGGAATTCCGGCGCATGTTCGCAAACCCGATGGACCCGAACAACTGCTTCATCGACATCCAGGCCGGCGCCGGCGGCACCGAGGCGCAGGACTGGGCCTCGATGCTGCTGCGCCAGTACCTGCGCTATTGTGAACGCAAGGGATTCAAGACCGAGATCCTGGAGCAATCCGATGGCGAGGTCGCCGGCATCAAGACCGCCACGCTCAAGGTAGAGGGCGATTACGCCTACGGTTTCCTGCGCACCGAAACCGGCGTGCATCGGCTGGTGCGCAAGTCACCTTTCGATTCCGCCAACGGCCGGCACACTTCGTTCTCGAGCCTGTTCGTCTATCCGGAAGTCGACGATTCGCTGGAAATCGACATCAATCCGTCCGATGTGCGGGTCGACACCTACCGGGCTTCGGGCGCCGGCGGCCAGCACATCAACAAGACCGATTCGGCGGTCCGCCTGACGCATGCGCCGACCGGCATCGTGGTGCAATGCCAGAACGACCGCAGCCAGCATCGCAACCGCGCCGAAGCCTGGGCCATGCTGAAGTCACGCTTGTACGAACACGAAATGCGCAAGCGCATGAGCGAGCAGCAAAAGCTGGAAGACTCCAAGACCGACATCGGCTGGGGCCATCAGATCCGCTCCTACGTCCTGGATCAATCCCGGATCAAGGATCTGCGTACCAACTTCGAGGTCGGCAATACCAAGGCCGTGCTCGACGGCGACCTCGACGACTTCATCGCGGCATCGCTCAAGCAAGGCGTCTGATACCGGACCCGCGACGGGGAGACTGCGACGGCGACGCCGCCGTACCGCCCCGACCGCATGTCATCCACCGTATTTCCACTCGATCCATTGCCCATGACCACCACTGCCCAAGACGCCGCCGCAACCGCCCCGGACGAACATTCCATCATCGCCGAGCGGCGTGCGAAGTTGGCCGCGCTGCGCAGTGCCGGCATCGCTTTTCCAAACGACTTCAGGCCAGCCAACAAGGCAGCCGACCTGCAGGCGCAGTATGGCGCACTGGAGCAGCCGGCGCTCGAAGCTCAGGCCATCGCCGTCAGCGTGGCCGGGCGAATGATGTTGAAGCGGGTAATGGGCAAGGCATCGTTTGCAACGATTCAGGATGCATCCGGCGCACGCGCCGACGGTCGCATCCAGCTCTATCTGAACAACGAGTTGACCGGCGAGGAAAGCCACGCCGCCTTCAAGCATTACGACCTCGGCGATATTCTCGGTGCCGAAGGCGTGCTGTTCAAGACCAAGACCGGTGAACTGTCGATCAAGGTCAGCCGCCTGCGTCTGCTGACCAAATCGTTGCGTCCCCTGCCGGACAAATTCCACGGTCTGGCCGACCAGGAAATGAAATACCGTCAGCGTTATGTCGATTTGATCATGAATGACGACACGCGCCGCACCTTCAAGGCGCGCACGGCCGCCCTGGCCTCGATCCGCCGCTTCATGAACGACAACGAGTTCATGGAAGTCGAGACACCGATGCTGCACGCCATTCCCGGCGGCGCGGCGGCCAAACCCTTCATCACGCATCACAATGCGCTGGACATGCAGATGTTCCTGCGCATCGCGCCGGAGCTGTATCTGAAACGCCTGGTGGTTGGCGGCTTCGAGCGGGTGTTTGAAGTGAACCGGAATTTTCGCAACGAAGGCGTATCGCCGCGGCACAATCCGGAATTCACGATGATGGAGTTTTACGCCGCCTACGTCGACTATCGCTGGTTGATGGATTTTACGGAAGCGGTGATTCGCCAGGCGGCCATCGATGCGCATGGCACGGCGCTGCTGACCTACCAGGGCCGCGCGCTCGATCTCGGCAAGCCGTTCCAGCGGCTGACCATCGTCGAGGCCATCAATCGGCATGCGCCGCAATTTACGGACGATCAACTGGCAGACGCCAGTTTTCTCAAGCAGACCTTGCTGGGCTTCGGCGTCAAGCCCCTGGCAACCTCCGGTCTTGGCGCGCTGCAGCTGGCTCTGTTCGAGGAAGTCGCTGAAGCGAAGCTTTGGGAGGCAACCTACATCATTGATTACCCGATCGAGGTCTCGCCGCTGGCACGCGCCTCCGACACGGTGCCCGGCATCACGGAGCGCTTTGAACTGTTCATCGCCGGACGCGAAATCGCCAACGGCTTTTCAGAGTTGAACGATTCCGAAGATCAGGCCGCCCGCTTCCAGGCCCAAGTCGCCGCCAAGGATGCCGGTGATGAAGAGGCGATGTTCTATGACGCCGACTACATCCGCGCCCTGGAATATGGCCTGCCACCCACCGGCGGCTGCGGCATCGGCATCGACCGGCTGATCATGCTGATCACGGATGCGCCGAACATCCGTGACGTCATCCTGTTTCCGCATCTCCGGCGCGAGGAGTGAGACGGCATCTGCTGCGTGCCACACCCGCATGCATTCGGCAGATCCAACCGCCCTCCCTGCGAATATGGCACGACGCCGATGTCGTGTTTTTACAAAGCATTACAAGTGACACAGATTTGCGCTTTGCGATCCGGTCATAAATGGCGATACTATTTCCAGGACACAATAATTGTGTTTTCAACAGGAGCTAACATGGCTAAGAACAAACTCAACCGTCTTTCGATGCAACGCGGCCGGATCCATCCACTCATGGCCACTGCTGCCGTTGCCGTCACCTTGGTCAGCCTGGTGGGCGTCGCCGCGATCACTGGCGTGTTCCCGACCTCGCATGGCACACCGGCGCCGGCAGTTGCAATGAACCAGGCGTCGCTTGTCGCAATACCGAACGAACCGGTGAGAAATGTCGTCGCCACGCCATCGCCGACCTATCCTGCAGCAAACGCGAATTACGTGCCTAACTATGCGCCCGGCGCGGCACCGGCTTACGTTGCGCCACCGGCGGTGAAGCATTCGACACCGCATCACACCACCAGGACGCCGAATTACCAATACGACGACACGCGTGAAGTCACGCAAGTGGCGAAGGCACCGGCGATTTGCCACGAATGCGGCAGGGTCGAATCAGTGGTTGCGGTACGCGAAGCTGCCAAGCCAAGCGGTCTGGGCATCGCTGCCGGCGCTGTCCTTGGTGGCGTGCTCGGTAACCAGGTAGGCGGCGGCAATGGACGCACGCTGGCTACGGTTGCCGGTGCGGTGGCCGGCGGCTACGGCGGCAACGAAGTCGAGAAACGAACCCGGTCGACGACGTCGTACCAGGTGCGCGTGCGGATGGAAGATGGCAACGTCCGAAGCTTCCCGCAACAAGGTGAAGAAGGCTGGCGCGTGGGCGACCGGGTTCGTGTCGTCAACGGCGCACTGGCCACCCGCGGCTAGGCAAACCGTCTTGCCGGGTCAGTGGCCTTCACTGACCTGGTTGATGGTGTATTTCGGTATTTCGACAACCAGATCGTCCTCTGCCAGAATGACCTGGCAGGACAATCGTGACGCGGCTTCCAGCCCCCACGCCTTGTCCAGCAGATCCTCTTCCTTGTCTTCCGCCGGCTCCAGCGTATCGAAACCCTCGCGGACCACTACGTGACACGTGGTGCAGGCACATGATTTTTCGCATGCATGCTCGATGTCGATGTCGTGCTCTAACAAAGCGTCGCACAAGGATTTGCCGGCCGGCGCGTCGATGACGGCGCCTTGCGGACACAGGACGGGATGGGGCAAAACGACGATCTGTGGCACTTCGGATTCCTCTTCACCGGTCGGCTAGCTTCCGATCCGGCAGTTGTTGTTGTAGTTGTAAAAACGTGTGTGAAACCTACACCTCATCCAGCCGACGCCCTGCCAATGCAGAGCGCACGCTGCGATCCATGCGCCGGGCCGCGAATTCTTCGGTGCCATCGGCCAGGGCCAGGACCGCCTCCTTGATGCGCTGATGATCGTTGCCCTGCATGGCCACGCGAACACCGTCCATCAGGCCAGCAACATCCTGCTGCTCATGCGTTTCCAGCAACGTGGCATCGGCATTCAGAGCCGACTGCGTGGCCGACAGGATCCGCTCCGCCTCGACCTGCTCTTCCCGCAGCGCCCGCGCCTGCATGTCGCCGGCTGCCGATGTAAACGACTCCTGCAGCATGCGGGAAATGGTGTCGTCAGCAAGTCCATAGGACGGCTTGACGACCACCGATGCTTCGACACCCGAGCGCAGTTCCCGAGCTGCAACCGACAACAATCCGTCTGCATCGACCTGGAATGTCACCCGGATGCGTGCGGCGCCGGCGGCCATTGGCGGAATGCCGCGCAAGTCGAATTTCGCCAACGATCGACAGTCCGACACCAGCTCCCGCTCTCCCTGCACCACCTGGATGGCCATCGCGCCCTGGCCATCCTTGAAGGTAGTGAATTCCTGCGCCCGCGCGCAGGGAATGGTCGAATTGCGCGGAATGACCTTTTCCACCAGCCCGCCCATGGTCTCGATGCCGAGCGACAGGGGAATCACGTCCAGCAACAGCCAGTCGTCACCACTGGCGCGGTTACCGGCCAGCAGATTGGCCTGGATCGCCGCACCCAATGCCACCACCTTGTCCGGATCGATGTTGGCCAATGGCGTGGTTTGAAAAAATTCGCCGACGGCCCGCCGCACATGCGGCGTGCGGGTCGAGCCGCCAACCAGCACCACGCCATCGATGTCGTCGACCGTCAGCCCGGCGTCGCGCAACGCCTTGCGGCTCGGCGTGATCGTCTTTGCCACCAGATGCCGGGTAATGTCGACGAAGGTGTTTGCGCTCAAGGTGAGGCGCACCTCTTCGCCGGAGCGCAAGGTCGCGTCGATATGGGTTTCGCTGTGCGTCGACAACAATTCCTTCGCTTCGCGTGACTTGACCATGAGCAAACTGGTATCTTGATCCGACAAGGGTGCCAGACCGGCTTCGGCAATGATCCAGCACAGGATCCGATGATCGAAGTCGTCGCCACCCAGGGCAGAATCACCACCCGTCGACAGAACCTCGAAAACACCACGCGTCAGTTTCAGAATCGAGATGTCGAAGGTGCCGCCGCCCAGGTCATAGACGGCAAAAATACCTTCGGATGCATTGTCGAGGCCATAAGCGATCGCGGCCGCTGTCGGTTCGTTCAGCAGTCGCAGCACATTCAGGCCCGCCAGTTTGGCGGCATCCTTGGTGGCCTGGCGTTGCGCATCGTCGAAATACGCCGGCACCGTGATGACGGCGCCCACCAGCTCGTCGCCCAATGCATCTTCAGCCAGTTGACGCAGCGTGGCCAGGATCTGGGCCGACACTTCCACCGGACTTTTCACGCCCGCCACGGTCTTCAATTGCACCATGCCGGGCGAGTCAAGGAAGTCATATGGCAGATTTTCAGCGTGGGCAATGTCCTTCAATCCCCGGCCCATGAACCGCTTGACCGAGACGATCGTGTTCTTCGGATCAATCGTGCGGGCGGCTTCGGCCACATGTCCGATTTTCGCATGGCCATTCGCCAGATACCGCACGACCGACGGCAACAGTGCCCGGCCCTCTTCATCGTTCAACACTTCGGGCACGCTGTTGCGCACCGTCGCCACCAGCGAGTTGGTCGTGCCGAGGTCGATGCCCACGGCCAGTCGGTGCTGGTGCGGCGCGGTCGACATGCCGGGTTCGGAGATCTGCAGTAGCGCCATGATGTGTCGTTCGATTCTGGTAGGCGTAAAAAATGGCGGTAACGGCTTGCTTGACCTTCAAGCGAGCCAGTCGAAGGTGGCGCCGACTTCTTCACCGAATTTTTCGATGAACATCAGCTTGCGCACGTCGATGGCGGCTGCAGCAAACGCATCGGCGTCAAGCGCCTGACCGATCGCCTCGATCAATTCCCGGCGGCTGGCAGCCAGGGTTGCATCCAGCACCTCCAGACCGGCCTCGTCGCGCGCGGCACGCGCGTCGTCCAGCGCCTCGCGCCATTCGATCTGCTGCATCAAGAATCCCGGCGGCATGGCGGTGTTCGATTCCACCTGCAGGTCGACACCGTTCAGTTCACACAAATAGGCAGCACGCGTCAAGGGCTGCTTCAGGGTTTGATAGGCCTCGTTTGCCCGCGTCGCCCATTGCATTGCAACGCGTTTTTCGGCGTCGCTGGCGGTCGAGAAGCGGTCCGGATGAACACGGCCCTGGACGTGATGATAGGCGCGGTCGAGTCGTATCGGATCGATGGTAAAACGCGCCGGCAGGTCGAACAATTCGAAGTGATTTTGCATGCAAACTCAAAACAAAAGCCTGTTCGGACATCGACAGGCTCGAAAGCTGGATACCGACCGATCCGCGCCGGTGATGCATTACAAAAATGCATCCGGCACGATGACTAGATGCGAAAGCTTTCACCACACCCGCACTCGTCCTTGACGTTCGGATTATGGAACTTGAAGCCTTCGTTCAACCCTTCCCGTGCAAAATCGAGTTCGGTGCCGTCGATGTAAGGCAGGCTCTTCGGATCGACGAACACCTTGATGCCGTGCGACTCGAAGATACTGTCTTCGCTCGTGCTTTCATCGACATATTCCAGCTTGTAGGCCAGCCCCGAACAACCTGTGGTACGCACGCCAAAGCGCAGGCCAATGCCCTTGCCGCGGCGGTCGATGTAGCGGCTGATGTGCTTGGCTGCTTTTTCGGTCAGGGTGATTGCCATCGTCAGATCCTTGCAGCTCAGGCCACTGCCTTGGCAGCGATGTTGTGCTTCGTCTTGTAATCCGCCACGGCCGCCTTGATCGCGTCTTCAGCCAGGATCGAGCAATGGATCTTCACCGGTGGCAGCGCCAGCTCTTCGGCGATCTGCGTGTTGCGAATGTCCAGCGCCTGATCCAGCGTCTTGCCCTTGACCCATTCTGTCACCAGCGACGACGACGCAATCGCCGAGCCGCAGCCATAGGTCTTGAATTTCGCATCCTCGATCAGGCCGTCGGCGCCGACCTTGATCTGCAGTTTCATGACGTCGCCGCAGGCAGGCGCGCCGACCATGCCGGTGCCGATGCTGTCGTCACCCTTGTCGAAGGCGCCGACATTGCGTGGATTCTCGTAATGATCGAGTACTTTTTCGGAATAAGCCATTTTGCTGCTCCTTCGATGATGATACCGGGCGCCGAAATGGCAAACTCCGGTCGATTCTTTTATGCTAGTGCGCCGCCCACTGGATCGTGCTGAGGTCGATGCCTTCCTTGTGCATGTCCCACAGCGGCGACAGTTCGCGCAGCTTGGCAACTTTTTCCTTGATCAGCCCGATGGTGAAGTCGATCTCAGCTTCAGTTGTGAAGCGCCCGAACGTGAAACGGATCGAGCTGTGCGCCAGTTCATCACTGCGGCCCAGTGCCCGCAATACATAAGATGGTTCCAGACTGGCCGAAGTACAAGCCGAACCGGACGACACCGCCAGATCCTTGATCGCCATGATCAGCGATTCCCCTTCGACGTAATTGAAGCTCACGTTCAGGTTGTGCGGCACCCGGTGCGCCATGTCGCCGTTGATGTAGACCTCTTCGATCTCCTGCAGGCCCTTGGCCAGTCGATCGCGCAGGCCGATGATGCGGGCCCGCTCGCTGTCCATTTCCTCGCGGGCGATCCGGAACGCCTCGCCCATGCCGACGATCTGGTGCGTGGCCAGCGTGCCTGAACGCAGACCGCGCTCGTGCCCGCCGCCATGCATCTGCGCCTCGATCCGCACCCGCGGCTTGCGGCGCACATACAACGCGCCGATGCCTTTCGGGCCATAGGTCTTGTGGGCCGTGAACGTCATCAGGTCGACCTTGGTCTTTTCCAGGTCGATCTCGATCTTGCCGGTCGCCTGCGCCGCATCGCAGTGAAAAATGATGCCCTTGCTGCGGCAGAGTTCACCGATGGCATCGATCGGCTGGATCACGCCGATCTCGTTATTGACCAGCATGACCGATACCAGGATCGTGTCCGGACGAATCGCCTCGGCCAACTGCTCGATCGTGATCAGGCCATTGTCCAGCGGCTGCAGATAGGTCGCCTCGAAGCCCTGGCGCTCCAGTTCACGCACCGTGTCGAGCACCGCCTTGTGTTCGGTCTTGACCGTGATGATGTGCTTGCCACGGGTTTTGTAGAAATGCGCCGCACCCTTGATGGCCAGGTTGTTGCCTTCGGTTGCGCCGGAAGTCCAGATGATCTCGCGTGGGTCGGCGTGTACCAGCGCGGCGACCTGTGCACGCGCTTCCTCGACCGCCTTCTCGGCGGTCCAGCCGTACATGTGGCTGCGCGAGGCCGGATTACCGAACTGCTCGCGCAGATAGGGGATCATCTTGTCCGCCACGCGCGGGTCGATCGGCGTCGTGGAGGAGTAATCCATGTAAATCGGGAAATGCGGCGCTTTCAGCGTGTCCAGCAAACTTTGTTCGATTGGTGCATTCATCTCACGACGCTCCGTTAAATTCAAGCTGCGGCATGGTGCCGATGCACCACGACGACGTTTTGTTCGGACTGCTTCAGTCTTTGCTGATCGACCAGATCTTTCAATGACACTGAGTCGAGATAATCAACCATCTTCGCGTTCAGCGTGGCCCACAGATCGTGCGTCATGCAACGCACGCCGTGCTCCTCGGAGCCATGGCAGTTTTCCTTGCCGCCGCATTGCGTCGCATCGATCGGCTCGTCAACGGCAATGATGATGTCGGCAACCGTGACATCCTGCGCCGGCCGCGCCAAGTGGTAACCGCCACCCGGGCCACGCACCGACTCGACGATCTCATGCCGCCGCAGCTTGCCGAAAAGCTGCTCCAGATAAGAAAGCGAAATTTCCTGCCGAGCGCTGATTCCTGCCAGTGTCACCGGGCCTTGATCTTGCCGCATTGCAACGTCGATCATGGCAGTTACGGCAAAACGGCCTTTTGTGGTCAAACGCATGGTTACCCGTCCTGATCTCATTCGGCATCAAAGTGAATAGCCGATCAATTCACTCAAGTATAGCAAACTTGAGTAATCTTGTCAGGTACTGGTCTGTCCCGGGCGCCTCGGGGTGCATGAACGAATCGCCCCCGACTTATATTCACTTCAACCAATATCTTGTCGAATTGCATTTTTTCGGACGGCGCGTAGTGAGCGGCAGACAAAAACGGTCAAATGCGGCTTTGCAGCAAATTCATGGGGCGAAACAGCGCCTGCATGGCTGGGTTGGTAATGAAGCTGAGGTTGTACGGATGCTCGGCTGCCGATCTCGGAAACATGCTTGCAGCCGCGAATCCATCAATCTGCGCGGCAATTTTCCCCCACAGTACGAGCGTCGGCGGATCGATGCCTGCCTCTATTGCCGTCTGCAGCAAATGGGCCAGGATGACTTCCAGAAACGGGCGCCACGCGCGCGCTTCCTGCGCAGGCGGTACGTCGGCGCGAAACACCAGTGCGGCGTTCAACAACAAGAAGCCCCGCATGACCAGGTTTTCCTGAAGCTCCGGCAAGGTCTTGATCCTGCCTGAGTCGGATAGGACCGCGCGCGCAGCGACACCAGTCAGGGCGTCGCCAGATGTCCGCTCAGCCGCAAGAGCGCCGTCCGCGACGAGCAGCATTTTCATGAAATTACGCAGCGAGGTTGCGCGATTGACCGCGGTAGACAATCCCTTCGTCGACCAGAGGGAGTCGACGGCGCCATCCATGAAGCACACGCCGGTCGCACTGGCTTCGCGCGGATACGGCCCTTCCCCCACCAATACATAACGGGTTGCCTCCGGCGCACGGGAAAACGCGGCGAACAGACGAGCTTTGGTTGGCAGAAACGCGCCATCCAGCAAGGCCGGCAAATACTCCGCGTCTTTTCTGGAAAGCGCATGCAGCCCGAGCAGGAGCACCGGTTGCCAGGCGGGATGCGCCTGGTCCAGCATCCTGTCAATCATGTCGCGATGACGCCCAGCCATGTCGGCCAACCATCGCGCCGGCGCATCTGCCCCTGTCGCCCGATCGATCAGGGGACCAGGAGCAGGCGTGCCGGTCATCCTTGTGCCAGCGGCACGACGTTATCGCTACCGCCCGCACCGAACAATTGCTCCTTGACGATCCGCAGCTGATCGCGGACCTGCGCGGCTTTTTCGAATTCCAGGTTCTTGGCGTGATCGATCATGAGCTTTTCCAGGCGCTTGATTTCCTTGCTTACCTGCTTTTCACTCATCGACTCGTATTTCGCTGTCTCCTGGGCAGCCTGCAATCCGGCACGTGCCTCGGCCTGACTGTAGACGCCGTCAATCAGATCCTTGATTTCCTTCTGGATGCCGGTCGGCGTGATGTTGTGCTCGAGATTGAATGCCACCTGCTTCGTGCGCCGCCGCTCCGTCTCGTCGATCGCCCGTCGCATCGAGTCCGTGATCTTGTCGCCGTACAGGATTGCCTTGCCGTTGAGGTTCCGCGCCGCGCGTCCGATGGTCTGGATCAAGCTGCGCTCGGACCGCAAGAAACCTTCCTTGTCGGCGTCGAGAATCGCGACCAGCGACACCTCCGGGAGATCCAGTCCTTCCCGCAACAGATTGATGCCGACCAGAACGTCGAAAGTCCCCAGGCGCAGATCACGGATGATTTCCACCCGCTCGACGGTGTCGATGTCGCTGTGCAAATAGCGCACCTTCACGCCGTTGTCGCTTAAAAATTCGGTCAACTGCTCCGACATCCGCTTTGTCAGCGTCGTCACCAGCACCCGTTCGTTTTTCGAGACCCGGTCGGTGATCTCGTTCATCAGATCATCGACCTGTGACGACGCCGGCCGAACTTCGATGCCAGGATCCACCAGGCCCGTCGGGCGCACCACCTGTTCCACCACCTGCCCGGCATGCTTGGTTTCGTAATCCGCCGGCGTGGCGGAAACGAACACGGTCTGCCGCATCTTCCCTTCGAATTCATCGAAGCGCAGCGGGCGGTTGTCCAGCGCTGATGGAAGGCGGAAACCATAATCGACCAGGTTGGTCTTGCGCGCCCGATCGCCGTTGTACATGCCGTTGAGTTGCCCCAGCAGCACATGCGACTCGTCCATGAACATCAGCGCATCCGGCGGCAGGTAGTCGACCAACGTCGGCGGCGGCTCGCCTGGCATGGCGCCGCTCAGGTGCCGCGAATAGTTTTCGATCCCCTTGGTGAAACCGATCTCCTGCATCATTTCGAGGTCAAACCGGGTGCGCTGCTCCAACCGCTGCTCCTCGATCAGCTTGTTTTCTTTGCGGAAAAACTCCAGACGGTCGCGCAATTCCAGCTTGATCGATTCGATCGCCCGCAGGACCGTGCTGCGCGGCGTGACGTAATGCGACCCGGGATAGACCGTAAAACGGGGAATCTTCTGCCGTATCCTGCCGGTGAGCGGATCGAACAACTGCAGGCTGTCGATCTCGTCGTCGAACATTTCGATGCGCACGGCCAGTTCTGCATGCTCGGCTGGAAACACATCGATCGTGTCGCCCCGCACCCGGAACATGCCCCGGCTGAAATCGATCTCGTTGCGGGTGTACTGCATCTGGATCAGGCGGGCAATGATGTCACGCTGGCTGACCTTGTCACGCGCCCGCAAGGTCAGGATCATCTGGTGATATTCATTCGGATTGCCGATGCCGTAGATCGCCGACACGGTTGCCACGATCACGACGTCGCGTCGTTCCATCAACGATTTCGTGCATGACAAGCGCATCTGCTCGATATGCTCGTTGATCGAAGAATCTTTCTCGATGAACAAGTCGCGCTGCGGAACATACGCCTCTGGCTGGTAGTAATCGTAATAACTGACGAAGTACTCGACGGCATTTTGCGGAAAAAACTCGCGGAATTCGCTGTACAACTGGGCCGCAAGCGTTTTGTTGGGCGCGAAGATGATCGCAGGCCGCCCCATCCGTGCAATCACGTTGGCCATTGTGTACGTCTTGCCCGATCCGGTCACACCCAACAGGGTCTGATATGACAGGCCATCGTTGATCCCTTCAACCAATTGCGCAATCGCCGCCGGCTGATCGCCCGCCGGCGCGAACGGCTGGAAAAGCCGGAACGGCGAGTCTGGAAAAGTGACTATTTTTGATTCGTCTATCGTGCTGGAAACTTGGGATAAATCAGCCATGTTCTGTAGACCTTTGGTAATATGACGGGCTGCAGCCGACGCGACATGCGCACTCATTGAATGCGCGACACGCGCCCAACCCGGGCAGCCAACAGCAAGTCTTCCATCCCCCGCCCCAGCCAACCTTTGATGTTATCACGATGAACGCACCCCTTCTTCCATCCGTACTTTCCACCATTGAAATGGCGCCCCGCGATCCGATCCTGGGTCTGACCGAAGCGTTCAATGCAGACATGAATCCGCAGAAAATCAACCTCGGCGTGGGTGTGTATTACGACGAAAACGGCAAGGTGCCACTGCTTGATTGCGTCCGGAAGGCGGAAATGTCGTTGATGGAAAAAGCAGCGCCGCGCACGTATTTGCCAATCGAAGGTTTGGCCGCCTATGACGCGGCGGTACAAGAACTCGTATTTGGGGCCGGGAGCGCCGTTATTCAAGAAAAAAGGGCCATCACGGCGCAAGCGATCGGCGGCACCGGCGCATTGAAGCTCGGTGCAGATTTTCTCAAGCGCTTCTCACCTGGTTCGGCGGTCTACATCAGCAATCCAAGCTGGGAAAACCACCGCGCCTTGTTCGAGTCTGCAGGTTTCACCGTACACAACTATCCGTACTATGACCCGACAACACGGGGTGTTGACTTTCCTGCAATGCTGGCCTACCTGCAAACGTTGAAAGCCGGCTCGATCATCGTTTTGCATGCCTGTTGCCATAATCCAACTGGCGCTGACCTGTCGGACAGTCAGTGGACCGAGGTGATTTCCGCTGTGACTCAGCGTGGCTTGATTCCGTTCCTGGACATGGCGTACCAGGGCTTTGGCGATGGCATCGAAGCCGACGGTCAGGTGGTGCGCCGCTTCACTGAGGCGGGCGGCCCGTTGTTCGTCTCGAACTCGTTTTCCAAGTCGTTTTCGCTGTACGGAGAGCGTGTTGGCGCGCTGAGCATCGTTGCCGCCAATGCTGAAGAAGGGAGCCGCGTTTTGTCGCAGCTCAAGCGCGTCGTCCGCACAAATTATTCCAATCCACCAATGCATGGTGGCCAGGTGGTTGCGACTGCCTTGGCTTCGCCGGAATTGCGCCAGTTATGGGAAGCCGAACTGGCTGCCATGCGTGTCCGTATCCGCGAGATGCGTGAGTTGATGGTAGCGAAGCTGAAGGAAAAAGCACCGGCACATGACTTTGCCTTCGTCACTGCCCAGCGCGGCATGTTTTCCTATTCTGGCTTGACAAAGGCGCAGGTCGATCGATTGCGCAATGAATTTTCAATCTATGCCGTCGATACCGGACGCATCTGCGTCGCGCCGTTGAATCATGCAAACATCGACCGTGTAGTCGAGGCAATCGCCGCCGTCCTCTGAATCGCGTTGCCGACATCTCGAAGCGGACCAATCGGTCCGCTTTTTGTCCAAGACCGACCCTTGAAATCTTGGTAGAAAAAAAACTGCAATTGCTTGCAGTTTTTTTTGTGCCCCAACCGCTTACCGAGTCACAGGCATCCGGGCATTTGTCCGGTCCAGCACTTTCTCCGGCTCTTGGGCGTCGAGCACGGTCTCGTTGTTCAATTCCCGCCGCAAGCGCACGGTATCGAGCTCGTTGGTCCATTTGCCGACGACAATGGTAGCCACGCCATTGCCAATCAAATTCGTCAAGGCGCGTGCTTCGGACATGAACCGGTCGATGCCCAGAATCAGTGCGAGTCCAGCGACCGGCACACCGCCGACGGCTGACAAGGTTGCTGCCAAGACAATGAATCCGCTTCCAGTGACGCCAGCTGCACCCTTCGACGTCAACAACAGCACTGCCAGCAACGTCAATTGTTGCAACAGTGTCATTGGTGTATTCGTTGCCTGCGCAATGAAGATCGCAGCCATGGTCAGGTAGATCGAGGTGCCATCCAGGTTGAAAGAATATCCGGTGGGAATAACCAACCCCACGACCGATTTGCGCACGCCGAGATTTTCCATTTTTACCATCATGCGCGGCAGGACCGATTCGGATGACGAGGTGCCGAGGACGATCAGCAATTCCTCCTTGATGTACTTGATGAATTTCCAGATGCTGAATCCGTGGAGTTTCGCAATGGTTCCCAGCACGACGAAGATGAAAAACAAGCAGGTTGCGTAGAACGTGCCCATGAGCTGCGCCATGTTGGCAAGCGAGCCGACGCCGTATTTTCCGATGGTGAATGCCATGGCGCCAAAGGCACCGATCGGTGCGACTTTCATGATGAAACCGACGATCGCAAACAGGACATGAGACATCTTCTCGATCAGATCGAACACCAGCGTTCCGCGTCCGCCGAATCGATGCAGGGCAAAGCCGAACATGATCGAGAACAGCAGCACCTGCAGGATCTCGCCTTTCGCAAATGCATCGACGACGCTGCTCGGGATGATGTTCAACAGGAAGTCGGTCGTGGTCTGCATTTTCCCGGGACCGGTGAAGGCGGCAATATCCTTCGTATTCAGTGTGTTGGCGTCGACATTCATGCCGACTCCCGGTTGCACCAGGTTGACGATCACCAGACCGACAACCAATGCGAGCGAACTGACCACTTCAAAATAGAGCAGCGCCAGACCGCCTGTCTTCCCTACTTTTTTCATGTCCTCCATGCCTGCAATACCAATGACCACGGTGCAGAAGATGATCGGGGTGATGATCATCTTGATCAGCTTGATGAAGCCATCGCCCAGGGGTTTCAAAGCAACCCCGGTCTGGGGATAGAAGTGCCCAACGATCACGCCGACGAGAATCGCCAGTAACACCTGGAAATAAAGGGATTGGTACAGCGGCTTTTTCGCCATTTCCGGTTCTCCTTGTTAATTTTTTATGGGATGACAAGCAAGCCGGAGCGGCGTTGTCCATGTTGTCCAAACTTAGCGGCACGTCGTCATGACGCACCACGATTGATGGCTTTATATTATGTTATCTAGACCGCTTAAAGGCCATACACTGGATGTCGAGAAAGGCTTGACGCAGGCCAAGCCCCCGGACTGGTCGTGGCGCAGGTGTTGCATTATTGTACATTGATGCAGCAGCGCCAAGGCTGAACATGAAGATGACTTCGGAAGATAACTTTGAGCAATAAAGAAAATGCTTGTGAATTAATTGTTATTTTTCAATAGATAGCAGAGACCCTGACTGAATGATCAATAATTGGCAAAAATGTAACCGATAGTCAATGTGTTCTTTATAATGGTGACCGCACCGACACTGTTATCAGTGGTGCGTCAAGCAAACTGCAATGACTCGGAGCATGACAAACCTGAAGCTTTCTTTGCCAGACCTGGCGCCTGTGCACCCGAATACTGCAATCCTTCCCCGGCCTGCACTTTGGCGCAGCATGCGGCCTGCCCGCTCGGGAGGTGCGATCCTGAGCCTGCTTGAAACCTACAAAGCGCGGCAACGCCGTCTGCTTGCAAGGGAAATGCACGATGATTTCGGGCAGCTTCTCGCCGCCATGAAAATCAATCTCGCGCTTTTGGAAAACGCCACCGCAGCCCACGTAACGGCGCGCGAGCACGTTCATCATCTGCAGCAGCTGGTTGACGCAATGATGAGCTCGGTGCGTCGTGTGATTGCAGAACAACCACCGCGGGTTCTGGAAGAACAGGGACTGGCGCAGGCAGTCGCGCAGCTGGTCCACGATTTCCGGATGCGTCATGCGGTCGAATTCCGCCTTGAAATGGCGCTTCGCCCGGAGCCGCTGCCAATGCAGGTGCAGCAAGCTGTCTATCGTATCCTTCAGGAATCGCTGAACAACTGTGTCAGACACGCGCGCGCCCGCGCCGTCCGCATCTTCCTCGCAGCCCAGGATGGCCGGATCGCGGTCGTGGTGAGCGACAACGGCTGTGGCGGCGCCGCTGCCGACCTGCAAAAGCCGGATTCGGTCGGACTTGCCTGGATGCGAGACCGCGTGGACTCCCTGGGCGGCGAAATGCGCATTGATTCCACAGCTGCAACCGGTACGACGATCACGATTGCAATCCCCTGCCATCGGCAACGAAGCGCGTGACCCGGCCGTTGCCTCAGCACGTGGACCCTCTTGGAAACTCGGGTCGCAGCGAGCAGGTTCCTTCGGCGTTCATCGCGAACGAAACGTCGCATCGCACATCCTTCCCGCAGCAGTTCTCGCATCGTCCTGCGCGTGATCGCCCTGCCTGCCATCGAGACTGAAGCGATGATCAAAATCGTGATCGCCGACGACCATACCTTGATGCGAGAGGGACTCAAACGCATTCTCGAGACTGCCGACGACATCAGCGTCGTTGGCGAAGCGGTCGATGGCTTCGAAACCCTGGCGCAGGCCCGACGTTGCGACTTCGATCTGTTGTTGCTCGATATGTCGATGCCTGGCAAAAACGGTGTCGACCTGATCCGTCAGTTGAAAGAGACTGCACCGAAACTCCCGATCCTGATATTGACAATGCATGAAGAGGAGCAATACGCGGTTCGGGCTATCCGTGCCGGCGCACGAGGCTACCTGACCAAGGAAAGCGCCGGCGTGCAGTTACTCGGCGCAATACGCAAAGTGGCCGCCGGACGGCCATATATCAGCATGGCAGTTGCAGAGCAGCTTGCCATCGACGCCATGCCGACGACCGACATCTTGCCGCACAAGGAGTTGTCAAACCGGGAATTCGAAGTCTTTTCGCTGCTGGTATCGGGCAAATCCATTACCGACATTGCCGCATCCCTGCATTTGAGCGTGAAGACGGTCAGCACCCACAAGACACGCATTCTGCAAAAGATGGAACTCGGTTCCCTGGCCGAGCTCGTTCAATATGCAATTGCATACCGACTGGTCGCGCCGATGAAAACCTGAGCCGCGATCGCATTCCCTGATGGAAGCATTACGCCAGCAAAATTAAGTCACGAACATTTCAATCTAGATCAAACCCCCTCGGTTCGCGAAGCCACTGTGAGGCGCTGCAACAGAATCGTCTATTTCTTTTGTTTTTTAGGACTATTCTTATAAAAATCAGTTGCTTCTTACACCGCGATTCAGCGGATCCCGATAGTATTAAAACATCCCTGTTGACATACTTATAACTTGCATCTCAAGAATGACAGAAGGTACTCAACGTCATTGAAGTGCATATCCATCGTTACCCTTCAATTTGTAAACTCGCACGGGTCTGATTGTTCCAGGGTCGGAAATTTCCGACTTGGCATGCACCATTCCATCGAACAAGTGATCCTGCTGGAACCATCCATGAATTGAACGTAGCCACCATCTGTCATTTTCTGGAAGTAGTGATGAAAAAAACAAGTATCGGGCAGGCGAGGACAACGATACTGCGGCTGCATCTCCGGGAAATGAGTCTTCATTGAACATGCGTTTATGAAATTAGGAGATGACTATGTTGTCTACACAAATGTCTGACATCCGCTCCAACGTCACGGCAACGACCGGCGCGACAAACAGCAACGGTAGCGGCAACACAGCCGCCAATGGAAATGCGACACAGCCGCTTGCTTCCTCGCTCGAGGCCGGCTGGCAGCGCCAGGGCAAACTTTGGTCGAACCTGCGGGAGTTGTGCGATGTCTTGCGCATACCAGCAGTATCAAACCTGGCAGACGACGAATTGCTGTTCCAGCATGTGCAGTTCAAGACGGGCCAGCGGATTCACACCATCGGGCAACCCTTCGACACGCTCTACATCGTTCATTCCGGATTTCTCAAGACAGTATTGATCGACGAATTTGGAAATGAACAAGTACTCAGTTTTCCAATGAAGGGCGATCTGTTCGGCGTGGATGGAATTCATACACGGCGCTATGCATCCGAAGCAGTTGCGTTGTCGAACTGCGACCTGATTCTTCTGCCGTTCAAGAAATTCACTGCGCTTGGCAGGACCCATGTTGAGCTTGAACATGCAATGTACAGCGTCATGAGTCGTGAACTGGTACGCGAGCAGGCAATGGTGAGCATGCTCGGTGCACTGAGTGCAGAAGCCCGTGTCGCACGGTTCCTTGTCTCACTGTCCGACCGGTTCGCTGAGATGGGTTATTCGAGCAAGCTGTTCAATCTGCGCATGACGCGCCATGAAATAGGCAGCTACCTTGGGCTGACCTTGGAAACCGTCAGCAGAACGTTGTCTGCCTTTAATGAAATCGGGCTGATCAGTGTCGATCAACGCTCAATCGGCATCAAGGACCCGGACGCCTTGAAAACCCTGCGGAGGCTACCGCCGTCAAGCTCCCGTGCCAAGCAGATCGCCTCGAAAAAATCCAAGCAACTCGCCCGTAAGAATGCTGAAGACGCTGCTGCTGCCGCTGCCGCTGCGGAACAGTTAATTTCCGCTTGATGTAAGACGTCGACGGCAGATTCGTTCTGCCGTCGCCTGGGAATGTGCTCCACCAGCTTTTCCTGACGGCGAGGTCACCGGTACACCACCGACAACGCCTTTTCGTCTACACCCGCCGCGATACTCGGGCGCGTCGACTACCGTTTCCGTGTCCGTGTCCGTTTGCGTTTGCGTTTGCGTTTGCGTTTGCGTTTGCGTTTGCGTTTGCGTTTGCGTTTGCGTTTGCGCTTGTGTGTCTGCTACCGTTCCCGCCTTCGATGCTCACGGTGTCATTGGTCCTTGTTGCATTCACCGATTCATTGGTCGATTCATTGGCCGATTCATTGGCCATTTCTCCGGCTACCTCGCTCACCCGCTGATTGGGATCGTTTTCGCTCAATCGTTCCGACAAGTCATTGACGTCATCGCTTGCCGGACTGAAGACCACCGGTTGGATATTTTCCGCGCGGCACTCTGATCTCGCGATGTCGCTTGCCCTGTGGGCGCTGTCGACAGCATCATGAACGGTACTGACCGAAATGCCAGGCCGGGATGCGCTATGAAACGCTGCCTGCCAGGCTGACGTCATCGAGATGAAAGGATTGCTGGCCGCAGTACGGGCATTCATTGACGCAGCCGTCGGACGCGGCATGTTCGGTAGTGCCTGCCGCATACTGTTTTTGAACTGTTCCATCAATGTCTGGATCGTGCGGCCGATTTCATTCTGGCGCTCTGCATGGATGCACAGGTAGCCTTGCTGGAATTGTTGGATTTGGTCAGGTTTTTCAGACCAGAAGTCGGCTTGCAGGCGCATCCAGTTCTGAAAGCCACGTGTATTGCCGAACGCGTGGAGAAATCGATAATGTTCATCAACGGCGCGCTGCGCAGTTTCCAGAAACATGCGCTCAATTTTTTCTGTTCCGGACAGGACCGCGCCAGTGATGCGGCAACAGGCGTCGAGATGTGTGCGGTAAATGTCGAACAAGGGCGACAGCGGGTCAGGCATGGGGTTCTCCGTGCGAAGGGTGGCGACGCGGGTGCAATCGCGATTCCATGTCGGGATCCGCGTTGCATGCTGCCTGAGTCAGGTGCCATCAGTCTTGCAGTAGTCCGGCGAACTGAATTGAGACCCCTCAACGGGCGAGCCGTTGTGGGGCACAGACACGCCATACGACGATGCGCCGCAATCGATCGCTATCGGGCAGGTACAAGAAAACGCGATAACTGCATCTGTTGTGCCGGACGACTGGCAATACACAGGTCAATCGCCTCAACCGCTTGCGCCAGGTTACGCGGCCCGCCGGCCAAGGTGGCGACGCGTTGACGATAAAACGCCTGGAAGGTGTCGCGCTGCGCGGGCGTACACAGCAACACGCCATATCGCGGCAGGCGGCCAATGGTTTCGGAAGGTGAACGCGCTGCGATCACATCGAAATTGGCCTGCACGAACTCTTGCAGTGCCTGCGCCTGCATCGGATCGCTGGCAGCAGTCTGCATCAGGTTGCTTGCTTCTCGCATGTCGAAGCGATTCGCCAGCAGGACCGAAAATGCTTCCTTGCGCAGGCGCTCGTCGGAAAACATGCCCAGCGCGGCAAAGGCGCTGCCACGGACCCGGCGATCTGTTGAATTTGCCGCGACGTCGATCAGTGCCTGATGCAGCTGCGCATTGCCATCGAACGCTGCCGTCTCCAGTACCGGATCGAGCATGGTGCCAAGGCGGCTGCCATCCTGACGCACGGTCCAGTCCTGCGCCAGCGCCGCGGCTTCGGCACGCAGGGCTGGCTGCCGGCCGAGTCGGGCGGCGACAGGCAGCAAGGCGGAGCGCAACTTGCGGGTGGCGTCTGATTCACCGTCACGCGGCAGCCATCCCAGTGCCATTGCACGCTGGCTGAAATGACGGTCGATCCAGGCGGCGAACTGCCCGCGATCCGATTGGGCCAGCACGGCGGTGTTCAGCGCACGCACGATGTTAACCGCGGCCAGGGCGACTTCGGGGTCGGGATCGTCGATCTCGCTCTCGACCAACCGGAAAGCCTGGTCGGCGGGAAATGCAGCCGAGCGCATTTGCAGCGAGATGTCGCCTGCCAAGGCAACGCGTTCCGCCGCTGTCAGTGGTGCCTTTGCCAGCATGGGCACCGCACGCGCGTCCATGTCGCTCAGAAAATACCCCACCCCACCCGGGTTCGGCAGGAGCCAGGCAGGGCAGGACGGCGTTTCCGTCAGCGGTACGAGCATGGTTTGCCGATCCAGCAAGGTGCAGAGCTGCTTGCTGCCGCCAGGGATCGGATAGCGAACGCATACCGGAACGGTCCAGGATTGGGAAGCCAGCGCGGTGCCCTGCGACGGGACGGCCATTCTTGATGACACACCATTTTCCGGCACTGCAGTTGGCAACGGGATCAATGTCGTTTTCGATGCACCTGCCTGAATCGATCCGGGAACGAATGCCAGGTCAGACGTTCCGGTTTTGCCGGCAATGAATCGCTCTTGCGACAGGCGTACTGCCGGCTGCGACGTGCACTCCAGCGTTGCGCTCACCCGCGGCAGGCCCGGCTGGCTGACGAAACTTGCCAACCCGGCGCCGACCTGCGGATCGCTCTCCGCCATCGCTGCAAAAAAATCCTCGGCCGATGCATTGCCGTATTCATGGCGCTTCAGGTAACGCCGCACACCGTCGCGGAAGCCGACCTCGCCAAGATAGGATTCGAACATGCCGAGCACGGCGCCGCCCTTGTCGTAGGTAATGCTGTCGAATGCGTTGCCGAGATCGTCCGGTACCTCGACCGGCTGCCGCACCTGCCGAGTCGATTGCAGGCGGTCGACCTGCATCGCGATCTGGCGCTCGCGCTCGCGGGCGCCATTATTGTCCCAGGCAGGATTGAACTGCTCCATGGTTTTTCGGGCCATCCAGGTGGCAAAGGATTCGTTGAGCCAGACATCGGTCCACCAGCGCATCGTCACCAGGTCGCCGAACCACTGATGGGCGATTTCATGGGCGGCGACGCTGGCGTAGGCCTGCTTGAAGCGGTCGTCTTCCTGGCCCGGCTTGGCCAGCATCAGGGTCGCGCGATAGGTGATCAGCCCGACGTTTTCCATGGCGCCGAAATTGACCGTCACCGGGATGACCATGCTGTCAAGTTTCGCGAACGGATAGGGACGGCCGAAATAGGTTTCGAGCAGGCTGAGGATGCGCGGCGTGACGCTGGCGGCATACCGGGCTTCGGCGCCTCTGCCCTTCGGTGTGATGTAGCGCAGGTGCGTGCCATTCATGCCGGCCACGCCGCCGTCGACAATATCAAACGGGCCGACGCCGAGCGCAACGAGATAACTTGGCAGGGGCGCTGTCGGCGCAAAATGGACCGTCTTCATGCCGGCTTCACGTGGTTCTTCCGATACCGCCGGCATGTTGGAGACCGCAGTGACTTCACGCCGCACCGTCAGGTCGAGTGTCCAGGGCGTCTTCCAGTGCGGTTCGTCGAAGCAGGGGAAAGCGCGGCGGGCGCTGGTGGCTTCGAACTGGCTCAGGGCATACCAGTCTCCGCCGTCCTGCTGGCGGAACAGGCCGCGGGTGTTGTTGGTCTCGAAGGTTCCGGTGTAGTCGATGACGAGTTGCGCCGGGCCGCTCGCCAGCGGCTGACCGAACTGCAGACCGATGAAATCGGTGCCGCCGGTCGATACCTGGGCCGCATGCGCCTTTCCTGCTTGCGTCAGGACAGCGCTGCGAATCTCCAACTGCTGGCCGTTCAGCCAGAAGAAATCCCGGCTGCCGGCAATCTCCAGATCGATCGTGATACGGCCGTCGAAACCTTGTCTTTCAGGTTCGAGGGTCAGAGCGAGACGATAAGCCAAGGGGCGCACGGCATCTCCCAGGCGCATCACCGGTACCGGCGGCGCCGCCTGGCTTGCCACAGGTAAGGCGATGGCAAGCCAGGTGATCAATGAGAGGAAAAACGCGTGCAGGCGAAAACGAGTCATGTGCATCCCGATAGATTGTGACTGTAACGGCGCCCTCCCCCAGGGACGAAAGAAGCAGGCAGGGGAACCGACTCAAGTGGCGTCTGCTGCCACATGCCGATCAAACGATACAAAACGCACATCGTCATGTGGCTGACAGCGGCTCCTGGCATCCGGGCGCTGCGGCTCAGCGTGGCTCACAGGGTCCGATTCACCGGATCGATCGGTTTTTTTACCGTTCATCCCCGGCAATATGCCGTCCGTCGCAAGCCGATGGTGGCGTTTGCAGCCAGAGTCTACATTGCAACCATCGCAAGACACCTGTCACCCAATCGAAAGGACCCATCATGACAACGCCGACCTCAACCGCAATGAAAAGGGCCGCTGCCGTACTGGCGATCGTGGCTGGCCTGCTCACGGGCGCATTGTGGCCCGCCGGGCCGCTGGACTACATCGCAGCGAATTCCCAGGACGCCGCCTACCGGATCGACCCGGCCATACCGACCTTGACCATCGTGGCAAAGAAACTCAGCACAGCCGAAAAACACCGGCTTGCAAACGATGTACAAGCACCGGCAATGATCGGCATGTTGAATGCAAACGATCGCCAGCGCCACGCGCCAGCCGCGCCGGCATTCTGAATGTCCCGGATCGACACGCACATACGCTAGACTGCCTCCCGCAAAAACGATATCGGCATCAATGGCCGGTACACTCACCGAGCACCCCATGAATTCGAATCACGCAGACACCTTCAAGATCGCCGTCGCCGCGACCATCGCCTGGTTACGGGTTGCTTTCGATGCTCTCGCAACCTGGGTCACCCAGCTCTCATGGCGGAAATTCCTGTTGTTCGCCCTGTTGCTGATGATCTGTGGCGGCCTGATCCAGGATGCGCTGTTTTCGAGCAAATCCGAAGACAGCGTCGTGGTGCGCAAAAAACAGCCAAGCATCCATTCGCGCCTGTTCAAAAGCAGCCAGGAACATCAGATGACGACAGATGACGGCACCACCATCCGCATCGATGCCTCCGGCCTGCACATCACCAACAGCGGCAAGGAAAAAATGGCCGGCAAGTCCAAAGGAGATGACGCAGACGAGAGCAAGGCGAACGATCCTGCAGCGGCGAGCAATGCCGCCGCCGTCGGTGCAGCAACGGCGACGCCTGTCGAACCTGTCGGACCTGTCGGACCCGTCGGGCCTGCCACCCCAGGCCAGCCAGGCACGGCAGCCGCACCTTCGAAGCCGGCAGGCCCGAAGCCTTCACCGTCCGACGTGCACATCTACCTGCCGCCGGAAGTAGGTCAGGAGGTGCGCGAGGCACTGGCCGATGCGGTCGATGAAGCGGCGTCGCAGGAAGTCTCGGTTGCCAAGCAAAAATCGTCGGAGTGGTTCATGAATTTCGTGGTGTTGCTGGTGGTCGGCCTGTTCGGCACGAAAGCGCTAATGGGTGGCAAGAAGCGCGCCGAAGCCCAGGCCCAGGCCGCCAATGCCGCCGCCGAGCGGGCCACGCTGCAACGCGAGATCACGGAAGCCAAGATGCAGGTCATGCAGGCGCAGGTCGAGCCGCACTTTCTGTTCAATACCTTGGCATCGGTCGAATATCTGATCGAAACCGATCCGCCGCGGGCATCCGCCATGCAACGCAGCCTGATCCAGTATCTGCGGGCAGTGCTGCCGCAGATGCGGGAAACCGCCGTGGCCACGACCTTGGGCCGCGAAGCGGACATGGTGCGCGCCTATCTCGATTTGCTGAAAATGCGCATGGAAGAACGGCTCACCATCGACTTCCGGATCTCGGCCGGACTGCGCAGTGCGGTGTTCCCACCGATGATGCTGCAGTCGCTGGTGGAAAATGCGATCAAGCATGGCCTGGAGCGCAAGCCGGAGGGCGGCACGCTGCAGGTGCTGGCCGAAGTGGCCGACAACCGGTTGCGGGTCAGTGTCTCCGACGACGGGCTGGGCTTCGGTGCGGTGGCCAGCGATGGCACCGGGCTGGGATTGCAAAGCATCCGGGAACGCCTCAAACTGCTGTACCAGGATGGCGGTCAGCTCGAAATCGTGCCGAACCAGCCAACCGGCGTGCGGGCCACGATCGATGTGCCGTATCAGGTCGCCGTCGCCGGAAACAAATAAGAATGATCAGGGAGAGGTTGCATGCCGAGTGCCATCATTGCCGATGACGAACGCCTGATGCGCGATCAGTTGCGCTTGCGACTGTCGCAGGTCTGGCCGGAACTGGAGATTCTGGCCGAAGCAAAAAACGGCGAGGAAGCGATCGCACTGGTGCAGCAGCATCGGCCGGACCTGACCTTCCTCGACATCCGGATGCCGGGCAAGACCGGCATCGAAGCCGCGCAGGCGATCGCCGGCACGACGCATGTGGTGTTCATCACGGCCTACGATCAATATGCAGTGGAAGCCTTCGAGCATGGCGCAATCGATTATGTCTTGAAGCCGGCGGAAACGGAGCGACTGAAGATCACGGTCGAGCGACTGCAGCGGCGCCTCCAGCAGGGTCCGGCGCAGGAGGTGAGCGATGTCAGCGCCATGCTGGCCAGGCTGGCTGGTCAGATCGCGCCAAAACCCAGTTATCTGCAGTGGATTCAGGCATCGATCGGTCAGGAGCTGCGGCTGATTCCGGTAGCCGATGTGCTGTTCTTCCAGTCGGATGAAAAATATACCCGGGTCCAGACCAACCGCTTCGAGGCGCTCATCCGCAAGCCGGTGCGTGACCTGTCCGACGAACTCGATCCGGCGCTGTTCTGGCAGATTCATCGCTCCACCCTGGTCAACGTGCACGCGATCGATGGCGTGGCCCGTGATCTGCGTGGCCGTCACCTGGTGCTGATCAAGGGCCAGCCGGACAAGCTCGAGGTCAGCCGCAGCTTCGTGCATCTGTTCAAGCAGATGTAGCATGCGCATTCCTTCCATTTCCACGACTGCCGTGTCCGGCGATGCGCAGTGTCAATTGTGGGACATCTCGCCGACGCTCTCCACCACCCTTCCGGTCTGGCCGGGCGATGTGCAGATGACGACCGCCATGACCTGGGACATCACCGACGCCAGCCCGGTGCGAGTTGCCCGCTTCAGCATGTCGACCCATACCGGCGCGCATTGCGATGCTCCTTCCCACTATGATCCGCATGGCGTTGCGATCGATGCGGTGCCGCTCGACGTCTACCTCGGCCGCTGTCGCGTGATTGACTGCACGGGCGTGGCGCGCGTGATGCCGACGCATGTCGCGCCCTTTCTCACGGAGATTCCGGTCCGGGTATTGCTGCGTACTTATGCGCAGGCGCCACAGACCGCATGGGATCCCGCATTCGCATCCGTTGATGCTGCCACCATTGCGATGCTGTCCAGCGCGGGCGTGCGCCTGATCGGCATCGATACGCCGTCGCTCGATCCACAGGACTCCAAGACCATGGACGCGCATCACGCGGTCTGCCGGCACGGCATGGCAATCCTCGAAGGCATCGTGCTCGATGCCGTCGAAGCCGGAGACTACGAGCTGATCGCGCTGCCGTTGAAACTGGCAGGGCTCGATGCCAGTCCGGTACGCGCCGTGCTGCGCCGGGATGGCGGCGCGCCATGATCGACCGTGCCCACTGCATCGCGCTCGACTGCGACGATCCGCTGGCGGCATTGCGGCAGCGGTTTGCCCTGCCGCCGGCGTTGATCTACCTGGACGGCAACTCGCTCGGCGCACGCCCGGTGGCCGCCGCAGCGCGGGCAGCGCAGATCGTGCAGGAAGAATGGGGCAAGGACTTGATCGGCAGCTGGAACCAGGCCGGCTGGTTCGATCTGCCGCTGCGGATCGGCGACCTGCTCGCGCCGCTGATCGGCGCCCGGGCCGGCGAGGTGGCGGTGACCGACTCGACCTCGGTGAATCTGTTCAAGGTCCTGGCTGCAGCGCTGCAGATCCAGTCCGGCACGCCGCGCCGCACGATCGTGACCGAACGTGCGAACTTTCCCTCCGACGTCTACATCGCACAGGGCCTGGCCGACTGGCTCGACCGCGGCTATCGGCTGCAGCTGGTTGACTCGCCCGAGGAGATCGGCGCGGCAATCGATGCCGACACCGCCGTGCTGTTGCTGACACATGTGAATTACCGCACCGGGCATCTGCACGACATGGCCGGCTTGACCGCCCGGGCGCATGCCGCCGGTGCGCTCGCCATCTGGGACCTGGCCCACTCGGCCGGCGCGCTGGAGGTAGCGCTGCATGCGGCGCGCGCGGATTTCGCAGTCGGATGCACCTATAAATATCTGAACGGCGGGCCGGGTGCGCCTGCCTTCGTATGGGTGCCCAGGCAGCACCAGGCGGCGTTCGTTCAACCGCTGACGGGATGGTGGGCGCATGCGGCGCCGTTCGCAATGGACCACCGGTTCACCCCCGGGGACGGCATCCGGCGGGCGCTCTGCGGTACCCAGCCGATCCTGTCGCTGGCGCTGATCGAGTGCGGCCTGGCTATTTTTCAGGAGACATCGATGGCGGCCATTCGCAAAAAATCGCTTGCTCTCTCCGAGCTGTTCATCACGCTGATCGATTCACTGCCTTGCGGCATGGGATTGTCGGTGGCAACGCCGCGCATGCAAACTGCGCGCGGCAGTCATGTCAGCATCGCGCATCCACAGGCGCAGGCAATCATGCGGGCCCTGATTGCGCGTGGCATCGTCGGCGACTTTCGGGCGCCGGATCTGATGCGGTTTGGTTTGACGCCGCTTTATACCCGCTTTGTCGATGTCTGGGATGCCGTGGATGGCTTGCGCGAGATCCTGGCAGCCAACGGCCACGCGGATTTTTTGGCACACGCCACCAGCGCAGGCCAGGTGACCTGAGGCGACCGAAATTTCGCCATCAAGTTCCATGGCAACCTCCGGATGTTCGCAACAGCGCAAGCTTTGGATGAAAAGAAAATTTCGCGTGGCATCACTTGCGTCGGCTTAATTCCCATCTGTCCCGGTTTGATTAAATGATTCGGCAAGCAGTATTCCGAACATTCAATCAATCCTGAGGGTGAAGATGACACGACTTGAACTGGTGGCCCCGCGCGCTTCGCGCATTGCACGGGAGGTGCGCAGCACATTCGGTCTGAACGACGCGCGGCGGCATGGCCACTCTCCCGCCGCGCCTGTTCGCCGCTGCCTCGCTGCACGCATCGCCGCGGTCGGTATCGTGATGCTTGCAGGTTGCGGTGGCGGCGGCAGTGACGGTCCGGCAGGGGCAGGCGCGGCGGCGGCGCCGACGACGGCTGCAGCGAGCGGGCCGGTGAACGGCACGACCTCCGCCAGCGCAGCATCGGCCGGCCAGACTGGCAATCCATCAAGCTCCACCGCCGGCAGCACCACCGGCGGCGATGGCGGGCCGGCAGCGTCCAACGCTGGCTCCGGGTCATCCAGGACGGCGCTTGCGCCGCTGTCGGATCTGGCGTATTACCGCTTGGGCATTTCAGCTCCGAACGGTACTGCCACGGTGCGTGCCGGCAGCCTGGATATCGACGGCCGTCAAAGCAGCGGCGCGGTGCTGGTCGCCGGCAGCTGTAACGGCGGCACGGCATTCAAGCAGTGCGCCGGCACGGCCGATGCAAACGTCTTTACCCTGTGCAGCAACGATGGCGGGACCGGTCCTGACAGCGACCGCATCCGCAGTCGTTACGTGCTGTTCGACCCGGCGGCCGAGCGCGTCACCGATGCGACGGTGCTGCGCAATCTGTCATTCAACGGCTTCGAGAACTGCGGTCAGGACAACGTCGGCACGCAGTCGAAATCAGCGCCCAGCGCGACGCTGCGTTTTGATGGCAACGGCAACCTGACGCTGACGCGTTTTGACCGCGATCCGGCGCGTTCCTCGACCCTGCCTGCATTCCTGGTCGATTTGAACAACGATACCGTCAGTGGTGGCCAATCGGCGCGCTTCAATGTCTATCGCAGCAATGGTCGGTATTTGATCATCGCGACCAGCGTGCCGACAGCCGGGGCCAGTGCGGGCGACCCGGGTACGCTGATCGCGTTCATGCAACAGTGATGGTGATGGCGGTGCCGGTCTGTCGAGCAAGCGTCAAAGCGCCAGCAGGCCGAGCGGCAGCAGCATGCCGATCAACAGCATGATCGTCGCCGCGCGACGGGTCCGCGGATTGCTGACGGCAATCATGATTCCCATCCCGGCGCTTGCGATCAGGCCAAGCGCCATCACCACAGCGAATGCCTTGAGCAAGGTCTGCGACCGCCCGTTCGGGTCGGCAGCTTCACTGTCGCCGGCGTGAACGTGGTGGTCGCCAGTCTCATTCGGATGCACTTGTGCCGGCGCGCCGGCATGATCGGCACGCATCTGCGCAATGGGACCCGGCACTGCCGGCGGCTTCGGATGCGTCAGACGCTGGTCTTTGTGAATCGATGCCAGCGTGACGATCCAGCGTGGCGGTTGTACCGCAGCCGCCTCCTCCGCTTCATGCAATCCCAGTACCTGGAAAATGCCGCTGAAAGCAAAAAAAATAACCGCTGGCGCAAACAAGGTGCCCAGGTACAAGTGGAATTTACGCAGCATGAGCATTGGAGAAGAAGGCCGGCCCGGTATCGGTGAAGCCACGAGTGTACCCTGCCCCTGTCGATACGGCGCCACGGCCCGACCCGTCAGGCCGCAACCTGTTCCGGCACCTCTCCACCCAGCGTCTCGACCAGTGCCGCCAGCAGGCGATGAAGCTCCCCCGTCATCAGCACGAAATCGGTGTCGAAGCGCTCGTCGTCATTGGTGGCAGTGCCATGGCCACCGGCCGATCCGCTTTCCTTGAGGACATCGAGCGCTGCGATGCGCTTGATGGTGAGGTTTTCGGTGAGCACGAAGGAGACTCGGTCCGACCAGGTCATGGCCAGGCGGGTGCATTGCTTGCCGTTCTCGATGTGGCGCCGCACGTCTTGCGGCTCGAGTGCATGGCGCACGTAGCGCACAGTTGCCTTCGATTCGGCGGTCGAACGCAGCTCGGTGTCCTGGTCGACGGTGAAGCCGGCCGGTGCTTCGTCGGCAAGCAGCCATCCGGTCATGGCGGCCACGGGTGATTGCCTGACCTGCAGCGCGCGTAACGGCAGGCGCTCGACCGATTTGATCAGCAGGCGGATGACTTCATCTGCCTTGGCAGCCGTGCCGGCATCGACCACCAGCCAGCCATTGACCGGATCGATCCAGACCGCGGTATCACGCCGGATGCTGAAGGCGCGTGGCAACAGCTCGTCCGTCACCTGTTCCTTGATTTCCTTCATTTGCTTGCGGCCGGGCGCAAAACCTTGATGCTCTTCAATTTCCGCTGCGCGTGCCTTGCTGACCTGGTTCACCACGCTGGCTGGCAACAATTTCTTTTCAGTTGATAGCGTCAGCAGAAACTGGCGATTGACCGCATGCACCAGCATGCCGTTGCGGCGTGGCGAGGACCAACCCTGATTCTGCAGATCGGCGCCGGAAGTGTCCGTCATTGCCTGCGGCGTCAGCGCGGCTTCGAGTTGTTCGCGCGAGATGCTCCATGGCGCGGGTAGACGGTAGAGCTGGAGATTTTTGAACCACATATTTGCCTGGAAAAAGGCGCTATTCTACCGCCGCAAAATCATCTTTCACCTGGAAAAACCATCGCCGGTCTGCAAATGACTGCTGGCGTACCATCGGGCCAACAAGGTCCGATTCATGGCAGGTCATCGAATGCCGATTCGAAACCAATGGTAAGAATTCCTGCGAGGAGTTGTTTGGTTCGCTACACTAATAAAGTGCCGGCGGCATTGGCCGGAATCAGGAGGATCATGATGAAATCATTCAAGTTTTCTGGTGCCGCAGTGTTGCTGCTGGCGGCGGCCATGACGAGCGGCAGTGCGTTCGCCTATCACGGTGCAGTCGGTCACCATGGTGGACATCACGGTAGTCGTGTCGGTGTCTTCATCGGTGGCCCGGTTCTGGGCTTCGGGTATCCCTACTATGGGTTTCCGGGCTACGGCTACGGTTCTTATGGCGGTTATGCTCCGTATGGTGGTTACAGTGGTTACGGTGGCTACGGCGCTTACGGACCGTACGGTGCCTACGGCCAGAGCACGACAATCGTGACAGCCCCGGCGCCGGCGCCTGTCTATGTCGAACAAGGCAGCGCCGCGATGAACGGTCCGGCGTCGGACGGCAACTGGTATTACTGCCATAACCCGGATGGCTATTATCCCTATGTAAAGCAGTGCGCTGAAAACTGGCAGCGCGTACCAGCACAGCCGTCAACGCGTTGAGCCTGCTGCCATGGTCCGGCATGTCTTCTTGAAATTATTTTTAGAAAGTACGACGACATGAGAGAAACGATTTTTGCGGCATCGCAAAAGCCAAGTCGCATCAGCGCACCGCGTCTGACCGGGGCAACAGGCGCACTGATCGCCGTCGTACTGCTCGGTGCCTGTACCACACTGCCACCGAGTGGCCCAAGCGTGATGGTATTGCCTGGCACCGGCAAGAGCTTCGACCAGTTCCGCTACGATGACAACGACTGTCGCCTCTTCGCCGGGCAGCAGGCCGGCATCTCTGCGGAAAACGCCGCAGTCGACAGTGGCGTGCGCAGTGCGGCGGTCGGCACCCTGCTCGGGGCCGCAGCGGGTGCGGCCATCAATGGCGGTCGTGGCGCGGCGGTGGGCGCCGGCACCGGTCTGCTGCTGGGCGGTGCCGCTGGCACTGGCACGGCCAGTCAATCTGCCTATGGTGCACAGCGTCGCTATGATGTCGGCTACACCCAGTGCATGTATGCCAAGGGTCACCGGGTGCCGGTGTCCGGCAGGATGATGACCGAAGGCAGTGGCTATCCCCCGCCACTGAATTCAACAGGCACCAGGCCACCGCCACCGCCTCCGGGCTTACCGCCGCCGCCGCCGCCACGCTGACCAGGGATTGGCGGGTAATGGTCGAACGGTCGCTGCGCGCCTACTGGCGTCCGGCCCAGGCGGCAATCCCGGCGACGCTGCGGAAATCCGACACCGAGCGGCAGGCGATCTGCGGATGACGGACGGCAAGCATTCGACTCAGCGCGCTTCCGGGGCCCAACTCCAAGGCCTTGGTCACCCCAGCTTCGGCCAGGCTGTCCATGCATGCGTCCCACCGGACCGTCTGATCGGTCTGTCCAACCAATGCTGCCAGGGCCACAGCACCCTCTGACGAAGCAGCGCCGCTGATCCCGGCCAGGAGTCGGGTTTGCGGCGCATGCGGCGCGAACCGCGCGACGACGTCATGCAATGGCGCGACTGCCTTGCGCATCCAGGCGGTGTGCGATGCGATGGTCACCGACAGTCGGTTGACCTGGATGCCGATGCCATCGAGCCTGGCTGCCAAGGCATTCAAGCCCGGCCCGCTGTTTCCGTCTTGCCAAAGACCACCGACAATGCATTGATCGGCACCGTTGACGATCGCGATACCGATTCCCGTTGCACCCATGTCAACCAGCAACTGCTCGGTTGCCTGCAGCGCGAGGCCGCCGATGGCGAGCAAACCTTGTGGCTGGGTCGGGTCAACACAGTCGTCCATCAGTGCGGCGCGCGTCTGCGCCAGCGCAACTGCCTGGGCCGCATCGATCACGCCCGCCACCGCCAGCGCCGTAACTTCACCGACGCTGTAGCCCGCGACTGCCACCGGTGGCGGCAAATGATGCCGGACCGCTTCCCAGGTGGCGCAGGCGCATTTCACCAGCAGCGGCTGCGCAGCGCGGTTGGCGAACAGGTCGTCGGCTGGCGCAAATGACGCCGGAACTTGCCAGGTTTCGAGCATGCGGGCTGCCGCCGAATCGGTACGCGCCAGATCGAACATGCCGTGGTGCTGCGCGCCCTGGCCGGAACAGAGGATGGCGAGACGCACCCGTTCCATCAGGCCGGCATTGCCTGCAGGCCGACCATCACATCGGTGTCATCGTGTGTGGACAGGTGCACGAAGCACGCCGCGGCCAGCAGATCGGCAGCACCACCCGGGGACAAGCGGTGCGTGACCAGCAGCCGGTGTGCTGCAAGCGCCTCGGTACGCCAGTTGCGGTTTGCCGTGCCACCGGCTGCAATGAAGCGCTCGCCGCACCGTTGCACGAGGCTGGCGCCAGCGGCGCCGCCACGATGCAGGACATTGGAATCGTCGAGCTGCGCCATCAGGTGAAAAAAAGCATCGATCCGGGCGCATTCCCAATCGCGGCCGGCATGCAGCGCCGCCCGCAGCGCCGGCAACGCGAGTTCGAACACGGCCGGCATGCCGCGCGCGGCTTGCGCGCGCGCGCCGCCGTGGCCATGTGAAAGAGCGACGCCAGTACCATGCGCATCGGGCAGGCGGTCATCGCAATGCACGGCGAGTTGCTGGCCCCACTGGCGCATCAGGGTCGATCGCAGGCGCGCGGGCGTCAAGGGTTCAGAGCCGGTACTGACGCTCGCCCGGCCACAGGCAGCGCTGAGCAGACCCAGGCAAAAAATTGCGCCACGATGTGTGTTGACGCCGCCAGTGGCATCGAGCATGCGGCGTTCCGCATCCCGGCCAAGCGCATTCAGGATGGCAAAATCGGCCCGCCGCGCGCCGGCTGCGGCGGTGGCCTTGAAATATCCGCGCAGGCTGAAAAGACTGTGCATGAACAGACCCGCATCCATGTCGTCATGGCTGCCGCAGTCCACCGTCGATACCAGGCCGGGCTTCGGGTAGAGCATCAGCTCGGCATACAGCGCATGCACTGCACGGCGCGCGATCGTGGAGGGGGACATGTCCGCTTGCAGGGCATTGATCATGGCGTGTTCATCGCTGGCGCTGGCAGCGCGCCGCCGTCGGCATCCGGGCTTGCGCCTGGCAAGCCTGCGGCAGGCATGCCGGGCACGACTGCACCCGATGGCAGGGCAAGCAGCAACAGGAGGGCCTGGCACGAGACCAGTTGCACCCGGTCGGCGCGTTTTGCCAGCACGGCGCCAGCGCCACCTGTGAGCATCGCAGCACGCCATTCGCGCCAGGCCACTGCAACATCGCCCGGAAACAGGATTTCGCCATCGAGGGGCAGGCAGACGCCGTGCGCATCGAGCAGCTCGGTGCCCTGCTCCATCTCACGCCGGTTGCATGGAGTGAACAGGAGATCAATGTCCGAGCCGTCACGTAAAAACGGCATGCCGGTAAGCGCCTGCCAGGCAAGCGAGCCATACACGCGCAGCGGCGTCAGGAACTCCGGCCAGGCGAGCTGCAGCGCCAGGGATGCCGTGCGCCACTGCGGCGGCATCACGCCGGCGACTTCATTGAAAGTCAGCGGCGAGGCATGCCGCCGGACGGCGTTCTGCGCGACCAGTGCGCCGATGCGCACCTTGTCTCCCAGATCATCCGGCGGCAGCGGCAGGCCGACCGCCAGCAGGCCAGGTGGCTGCTCGGGTTCGGCTCGCCGCACGACCAGCGGCCAGTCGGCGGCACGCCAGCGGGCCACGGCGTCGCGCACTGCCGTCGGCCGGGCTGCGCTGGCCTGCTGCACGTCGTCCCAACCGGACGGCGTCAGCCAGGCCAGATCATGACGAGACGGCATGCCCGCCGCGCACTGCATCGATCACCGGCTGCGCCAGCTTGCGCCCGCCGCGGGCGAAACCTGTGACGCTGCGCCGGTCGCGTGCCTGTCCAGCCGTCGCCTGCGCCTTGGCGAGCACCAAAGCATCGGCCAGTTGCGGCGCCAGGTCGCCCTGCCAGATTGCCTCGATGCCACCCATGCGCAGGTAGTTTTCCGGGCCGGGTGCGAAAACCGGATTGTCGACAGCCAGCGCCATCAGGCGCTCTTCCGGTACCTTGGTGATGCGGGCCATGGCTGGCAGGCCCATGACGCGAATCGTCGCATCCGGCAAGGCATAGCAGGCGTCCGCCATCAGCCCGCTGGTGATGAAGCCGCCCGAGAGCGCCTGGTCATACACCAGTCCGAGCACAGCATGCCCTTGCCGGCGGGCCAGTTCGATGCATTTGCCGAGATGCGCCATGTAGCTGTTGATGCCCAGCATTTCATCGCGATGCCGCAAGCGCTGGCCCTGGGTATCGACCAGGATCAGGATCGGGCGGCTGGGGTGGCAGCGCACGGTTTCCAGCACCGCCTGCGCCTGTGCCAGCGCGATTTCGACGCCGATCGGCACATGCTCGCTGGTGCCGATGACGGCCACGGTTTCACCTCCGACCTGCGCGGTGCCGGACAAAAAATTCGCCTGCTCGGAGATCGCATGCCCCTCCGGAAAAAGACGTTGCGCAACCGTTGTCCAGTGCGCGCTCATGCCTGTGCTCCAAGTCGGTTGGCAGCGACCGCCGCCAGAAATTCATCGGCCTCCAGCAACGGCAGCCGACCCGGGTCGACGATGCCAAGCGCGGCCCAGATCGCGCTCGCGTCACCGCAGTCGCCGAAGCGCACCAGACGCTCGCGCAGCAGGCTTTGCTCGGCGTCGAGTCCTGCCAGGGTCAACCCGATCGGCTGACGCGCGCAGGCGTCGATGGCAGCCACGGCAGCGTCGCGAAACGCGCCGATCGTATCCGGCACGATCGTCTGGCAATCGCCAAGCAGGTAACGGTGCTTGCCGCCGGTGGTGCGCCAGACCAGCGCGCGATCGCGTGAATCAAATTCCTCGACGCCATTGGCGGTTTCGATTACCTCCGGCCCGCTCATTGCCAGCCGGCCCTCTTCCGACATCACGATCGCATTGGCGCAGCGCGCCACGATGCCCATGCCGCCGAAGCAGCCGTTGGCGCCACCGATCAGCACGATCACCGGAATCTCTGCAGCCCGCACCGCCAGCACCGCACGCATGACTTCGGAGACCGCAATCAGGCCGGCATTGGCTTCATGCAGCCGCACGCCGCCAGTCTCCAGCAGCAACAGCACCGCCTGCGGTCGCTCGTCGATTGCACGCTGCAACATCCCGACCAGCTTGGCGCCATGTACCTCGCCTACCGCACCGCCCATGAAACCGCCTTCCTGCGCGGCCACGAAGATCGGCCGGCCGGCGAGGGTTGCCCGGCCGATCACGACGCCGTCGTCGAAGGCGACCGGTGCATCGAGCTGGGCCAGATGCGGGCTGGTGACGCGGGCGGAAGGCGGCAGCCATTCGTCGAGCGAGTCCTGGTCGAGCAGGCATGCCAGACGTTCGCGGGCATTGGCTTCGCGGTAGCTGTGCGGGGCCAGGAGGCGGGTACCGGTTGCAGCGCTCACTGCCCGCCTCTCTCGCTGCTTGCGTTCGCGCCCGACCCGGCGCCGCCATGAACGGCGCTGACGGCGGCCTCCACCGCTTGATCCAGCCGCAGACTGACGACTGCCGGTGTCGCGCCCATGTCGTTGATCGACAGGCGTGTGTCGCGCAGCTGCCAGCGCTGGTGAAAATCGTTCATCACCGCTTGCCAGGTGCTGCCGAAGCCGCGGGCGGCCGTCGTGATGCCGATCTCGCAGGCGCCGTTCAAGGGCGCGGATTCAATCAGCACTTCAAGGTTGCCGGAACTGACCACACCGACCAGATGCGCCGTCGGCGCCAATGCAGTGATGCCGTTCTCGAATCGAAAATGCAGGCTTTCCATGGATGACTTTCATGCCGTTGATGGCTCGCACCGGGCTTGCACCAGCCTTGCGCCGGACGTGCGCCTGGCCCGGCCTTGCTCGTGCTTCTGCCAGCGAATTGTTTGCACTTTCTCGTGCTGCCGCATGCGCTTTTTCTACCAGTGACGAAACTGCGCCGGCGGGTGATACAGGCCACCCGAGGCACGTACCAGATCTTTCATGTTACGCGCGGCCAGGAGATCACGCGTGGCGTCGCGCTTGTCGATGCCCAGGTCCTCGGCGCGCCGCACCACGCCGCGGGCGCGCAGCTGCTCCACGATGGCGCGATCGCGGCCGCGGCCGACTGCCGTGTAGCCCGCCACTGCCCGGATCGCCTGTTCCCGTTCCTGAGGCGTGCGGCACAGGAGCAGGTTCGCGATGCCTTCTTCGGTGAGGATGTGCGTGACATCGTCGCCGTAGATCATCACCGGCGGAATTGCCATGGCAGCCTGTTCCGCCAGTTCCCAGGCGTCGAGCCGTTCGACGAATGCCGGTTGCATGTGTTCACGGAAGGTTTCGACCATTTGCACCACCAGCTTGCGCCCGCGCGGCATCCGGCCGTCGCTGGCGCCCGCTTGCGCCTGCTGTCCGGCGGCAAGCCATGCGGGGCTGGCGTGACGGCGGCCGCGCGCGTCCGAACCCATGTTCGGCGCACCACCGAATCCGGAGATCCGGCCCAGGGTCGCGGTCGACGAGTTGCCCTGCAAATCGATCTGCAGCGTCGAGCCGATGAACATGTCGCAGGCATACAGGCCAGCGACCTGCGACATGGCGCGGTTGCTGCGCATGGCGCCGTCATGGCCGGTGAAAAAGATGTCGGGCCGGGCGCGGATGTAGTCTTCCATGCCGAGTTCGGCGCCGAACGAATGGACCGATTCGACGAAGCCGGCCTCGATGGCGGGAATCAGCGCCGGATGCGGATTCAAGGCCCAGTGGCGGCCGATCTTGCCCTTCAGGCCGAGTGCCGCGCCATAGGTCGGCAGGATCAGCTCGATGGCGGCAGTGTCGAAGCCGATGCCGTGGTTCAGCCGCTGCACGCCGTAGGGTGCGTAGATGCCCTTGATGGCCATCATTGCCATCAGGATCTGGATCTCCGAAATCAGGGCCGGGTCCCGAGTGAACAGCGGCTCGATGTAATGTGGCGTCGGCGCCTGCACCACGTAATCGACCCAGTCGGCGGGAATGTCGACCCGTGGCAGCGTGTCGACGATTTCATCGACCTGTGCGATCACGATGCCGCTCTTGAAGGCGGTGGCTTCGACGATGGCCGGCGTGTCCTCGGTGTTGGGGCCGGTGTAGAGATTGCCGTGCCGGTCGGCCGCCTGCGCCGCGACCAATGCCACGCCGGGCGTCAGGTCAATGAAATAACGGCCGAACAATTCAAGATACGTGTGGATGGCGCCGATCGACAGTTTGCCCGAGGAGGCAAGGCGCGCCAGTCGTCCCGACTGCGGCCCCGAAAAAGAAAAATCGAGCCGCTCGGCGATGCCTTTCTCGAACAGATCGAGATGTTCCGGCAGTGCCAGCACCGATTGCAGCATGTGAAGTCGGTTGACCCGTGCCGGGTCAAGTGCACACAGACTGCGCGCCAAAAAATCCGCCTGCTTCTGATTGTTCCCTTCCAGGCAGACCCGGTCGCCGGAGGCGATGGCTGCATGCAGCAGGTCGACGATGCGCGCAGCCGGAAAGATCCGGCCCACGAGATCGCTGCCCAGCACCGCGCTTACCTGCGCCAGGCGCTGCGCCCGGCGCTGGCGCTGATGATCCCAGACCGGCAGCGGCGTATTCAATGGGTCAACATGCGACAAGCAATCACGGCACACCCATGACCAGGTTCGACAGGCCGGTCGCGATACCCGGCGCCACGCACAGCAGGAGCAGCGCCACGAACATCAGCAGCACGAACGGCAGCACGCCCACGATCACGTCACGCAGCGGAATGTCGGGCGCAATGTTCTTGATGACAAATAAATTCAACCCCACCGGCGGGTGAATCAATCCCATCTCCATCACGATGGTCATCATGATGCCGAACCAGATCAGGTCGAAGCCGGCGGCCCGCAATGGCGGCAGGATGATCGGCGCGGTCATGAGGATGATCGACACCGGTGGCAGGAAAAATCCCAGCACCACCACCATCAACAGGATCACGGCCAGCAGCACCCATTTCGACAGATGCATGGCGACCACCCATTCGGCCGCCGACTGGCTGATGTGGAGATAGCTCATCACATAGGAATACAACAGCGACATGCCGATGATCAGCAGCAGCATCGTCGATTCCCGGATGGTGGCGGTGATCATCGGCGCGATGTCGGAGGGCCGCCAGAGGCGGTAGACGATGGCAATCAACACGATCGCCAGCAACGCGCCCAGGCCCGCGGTCTCGGTCGGCGTGGCATACCCGCCGTAGAGCGCCACCATCACGCCGATCAGCAGCACCACGAACGGCATCACGCGCGGCAGGGTTTCGACTTTCTGCGCGAGGGTGTAAGTCTCTTCATCGAGATAGGCCGATTTCACGCCACCGGCTTGATAGACCGCCAGCGCTGCGGCATGCTCCTTGCGGGCGCGGTAGACGGCATAACCGGCAAACATGGCCACCAGCAGCACGCCGGGGCCGATACCGGCCAGGAACAGGCGGCCGAGCGATTGTTCGGCCGCCACCGCGTACAGGATCATCGTGATCGACGGCGGCAGGAGGATGCCGAGCGTGCCGCCGGCGGCGATGATGCCGGCCGCAAAACCGGGCGAATACCCGCGCCGGCGCATCTCGGGGATACCGGCCGAGCCGATCGCCGAGCAGGTCGCCGGCGACGAACCGGCCATGGCCGCAAACAGCGCGCAGGCAAACACGTTGGCGATGCCGAGCCCGCCAGGCACCTTGTGCAACCAGGCGTGAATCGCGCTGTAGAGATCGCGCCCGGCCGGAGATCGGCCGATCGCCGCCCCTTTGAGGATAAAGAGCGGAATCGACAGCAGCGTCACCGACGCCATCTCCTCGTAGACATTTTGTGCGACCGTGTCGAGCGACGCGGCCGGCATGAAGAAAAACATGAACGTGACGGCGACCGTACCGAGCGCAAAGGCAATCGGCATGCCGGAGAACATGATCAGCAGCGTGGCCACCGCATACAGCACGCCAAGGGTCAACGGGCTCATGGCAACGCCTTTCCGGTGGAAGCATGCACCGGGTCTTGATTGACGCTGCCGCCCGTCACGCGGGCAAGCAGCTGCACCAGCAGCTGCAGGGCCAGCAGTGTCATGCCGGCCGCCATCATCGAATACGGAATCCAGAGCGGTGGCGCCAGCGTCGACGACGTGGTCTGGCCGTCGCGCCAGGCTTCATGGAACAGCGCCCAGGATTTCCAGGAGAAAAACGCACAGAAGAGAAACGACAGCAAATCGACCAGCAGCAGGCGTGCCGCGTTGACCGCCGAGGGCAACAACGAGGCAACCGCTTCGATGCCGATGTGGCCGCGAAACGACTGCACGTAGGCGCAACTGAAGAACGTGACGCCAACCAGGGCGAAGACCGTGGCGTCATCCTGCCAGTCGGTCGGCACCTTGAAGAAATACCGCGCGACCACGGCCACCGTCAACATCACGGCGGTGGCGATCATGGCGAACCTGGAGATCGCCAGCAACAGGCGATTGAAGCCATGCAGGGCGCGCGCCATGCCGGCCAGCGCCGGCTGGCGCGGCAGCTCTGGCTGCGCATTCGGCGCCGGTTCGACATGACCTCCACTCACAGGGTCTTCTCCGCCATTTTCAGCATCGCCGCACAAGTGGCGTTACGGTCGGCGTAATCTTTCCAGGCGGTGTCACGCGCCAGCGCCTGCCATTTCTTGACGGTGGCGGCGTTCAGATCGCCCACCTTGGCGCCGGCGCGCTGGTAGACGGCAGCCACCAGTTCGTCATCGGTTTGCGCCGCCTTGCGGGCGAAGGTTTCGAGTTCGGCGCCAACCGTCATGATGACTTGCTGTTGTTCCTTGGTCAGCTTGTCGAAGATCGCCTTCGACATCAGCAGCGGCTCGAACATGAACCAGTAGGCACCGCCGCGCCCGGTGGTCAGGCTCTTGGCGACTTCTTCGAGGCGGAAGGAGATGAGCGAGGTCGACGAGGTCAGTGCCGCATCCATGGCGCCGGTCTGCAGGCCGGCATAGATTTCGTTGGTCGGGCCGGTGACCACGGCAGCGCCTGCGGCCTTCAACATCATGTCCATTTCGCGCGAGCCGCCACGGATCTTCAAGCCCTTCGCATCTTCCGGCTGGATCACCGGATTGGCGCTGCGCGAGGCCATGCCGCCGGCCTGCCAGATCCAGCTGACGACGACGATCCCTTTCTCGTTCAGGAATTTGTCGAGTGCACGACCGATGTCCTTGTTCTTCCAGCCATAGCCTTGCTCGTAGGACGTGACCAGTCCGGGCATCAGGCCGATGTTGACTTCCGGCATTTCACCGCCGGCATAGGACAGTGGCACCAGGCTCAGGTCCAGCGCGGCCTTGCGCAGGGACGAGATCTGGGCATTGATCTTCATGAGAGACGCGCCCGGGTAGATTTCGAACTTCAGGCTGCCCTTGCTGCGCTTTTCGACTTCCTGGGCAAACATCCGGGTCAGGCGATCGCGAAAATCGCCTTCGGTCAGCGTGCCACCCGGGAACTGGTGGGAAATCTTCAGGGTCGTGGCTGTCTGCGCCCAGGCGCCATTCAGGCTCCACAGCGGGCTGCTGGCCAGGACGCCAAGGATGGTTCTTCTGGTAATGGTTGTCATGTTGTCTCCTCACGATTGGACCCACGCTGTCGATGCAGGCGTTTGAATCAGGTCCGGATATTTATATGATGTGCAAGATCAAGCAATAATTTGGTATGCATGATTGCTCGTCGTGTATACAAGATTAAACACACCGTATGCATTGTCAAGCTGAAATGTGGATTTATAATGAATTCGCCGAGTTTGGTGCATTTGAAAGCGAAGCTCATGAAAAATCGTCACGCCAACCTTCGGGAATCGATCGAAGAGATGATCGCAACCGGCGCATTGTCTCCCGGGCATCATCTTGATGAGACAGAACTGGCTGAGCAATACGGGGTATCGCGTACGCCGGTGCGGGAGGCATTGCTACAGCTGGCATCGGTGGGAATCGTGAGCCTGCGGCCGCGGCGCGGCGCGGTGGTGGCGGAAATCGGTCCGCAGCAGCTGGTCGAAATGTTCGAAGTGATGGCGGAATTCGAGGCCATGGCGGGACGCCTGGCAGCACGGCGCATGTCCGCAGCAGAACACGCTACGCTTCTTGCTGCGCATCATGCTTGCAGCGAAGCCTGCCTGTCGCAGGACACCGATGCCTATTTTTACCAGAACGAGTTGTTCCACGATGCGATCTACGCCGGCAGCCACAATGCGTTCCTGGCGGGGCAGGCACGCGCCCTGCACCGCCGCCTGCGGCCCTATCGCCGCTTGCAGCTGCGGGTGCGTGACCGTCTCAACGCCTCCTACGGCGAGCATGCGGCGGTGGTCGAGGCGATCCTGGCCGGCGATGGCGATCGCACCGCCGAACTGCTGCGGGGCCACATCATGGTCCAGGGACAGCGCTTCGCCGACCTGATGGCGTCGTTATCGCAGATCGGCAGTGCTGCTGCCTGATAGCCAGACCAAGCACCGTCTCAGGAAATTTCGGCTACCCGGTGACAGGCGACCATCCGGCCATCAAACGGCGCCAGCAAAGGCACCTCGACCCGGCAGCGCTCGATTGCATGCGGACACCGCGTATTGAATGCGCAACCCGGAGGCGGCGCCAGCGGCGACGGCAACTCGCCCGGCAGCATGATCTTCTGCTGCCGCTGGGCCGGATCGATGCGCGGCGTGCTGGCCAGCAGCGCCCGGGTATAGGGATGCAGCGGCCGGCTGAAGACAGCCGCTTTCGCACCGTGCTCGACGGCTTTGCCGAGATACATCACCAGCACGTCGTCGGCAATCAGCTCGACCACGGCCAGGTTGTGAGAGATGAACAGATAGGCAACGCCCGTCTCCTCCTGGAGGTCCATCAACAGGTTCAGCACCTGGGCCTGGATCGAGACATCGAGCGCCGACACCGGCTCGTCGGCCACGATCACTTTCGGCGACAGCATCAGCGCCCGAGCGATCGCGATGCGCTGGCGCTGGCCACCCGAGAACATGTGCGGGTAGCGGCTGTAGTGCTCGGGACGCAGGCCGACCTTGGCCATCATCGCCTGCGCTGCTTCGGCCCGTTGCGCCGCTGATTGCGACGTGTTGATCACCAGCGGTTCTTCCAGCATCGCGCCGACCTTCTTGCGCGGATTCAGGCTGGCGTAGGGATTCTGGAACACCATCTGCACCAGCGGGCGCACCCGCTTCAACGTCGCCCGATCGGCGCCGGCGACATCGATGCCCTCCAGCAGGAGCGACCCGCCCGTGGGCGGCTCGATCATCGTGATCTGGCGCGCCAGCGTCGACTTGCCGCAGCCGGATTCGCCGACCACGGCCAGCGTGCGACCGGCGTCGAGCGTGAACGAGACGCCATCAAGCGCACGCGCCACCGCCTTCGGCTTCAGAAAACCCTGCGAGACGGCGTAATGCCGCGACAGGTCGTTCGCCTCCAGCAGCGGCGGCGCGCCGGCACGCGAGCCGTCGGCAATGATGTCGGGGGCATGCATCATGGTCGGTTCATTCATGGCGCATCGTGCCAGCCGTTGGTCGGGCTGCCGGTCGCGTCGAGGGGGAAATGGCAGCGCACGGTGCTGCGGTCGACCGGCAGCAATGCCGGTCGTTCACTGCGACAGCGCGCCTTCGCATACGCGCAGCGGGGACCGAGCAGGCAACCGGTCGGCCGATCATGCTGCCCCGGCACCACCCCTGGAATCGTCTGCAGCCTTGCCCGCCCGACGTTGTTTTCCGGCAGTGCCGCCAGCAACGCCTGGGTATAGGGATGATGCGGCGCATTGAAAATTGCCGGCACCGCGCCGGTCTCGACCACCTGGCCGGCATACATCACCACCACCCGCTGCGCCGTCTGCGCCACCACCGACAGATCGTGCGTGATCAGCATCAGCGCCATGCCACGCTGGCGCTGCAATGACAACAGCAATTCCAGCATCTGCGCCTGCACCGTGACGTCGAGCGCCGTGGTCGGCTCGTCGGCGATCAGCAGGCGCGGATTGCAGGCGATCGCAATGGCCACCATGACGCGCTGGCTCATGCCGCCGGAAAGCTGATGCGGATAGGCGTCGAGCCGGCGCTCCGGATCGGGAATCTCGACCTGCTTGAGCAGCGCCAGCGCCTTGTTGCGCAACAGCTTGCGCGGCCCGCCCTGATGCACGCGCAGGGTTTCCATCAGCTGATCGGCAACGGTAAAACAGGGGTTCAGGCTGGTCATCGGATCCTGGAAGATCATCGCGATGTCCTTGCCGAGCAAGCGGCGGCGCTCGCGCTCCGGCATCGTGTTCAGGTCGCGGCCATCGAAAGCCATGCGCTGCGCGCGCACCCGGCCCGGATAGTCGATCAGACCCATCAGGGCCAGCGAGGTCACGCTTTTGCCGGAACCGGATTCACCGACGATGCCGACCACCTCGCCGGCATCGATGGCCAGGTCGAGGCCATCGACGGCGATGAAAGGCGCGGCTTCGGTGCCGAATTCCACCCGCAGATCCTGAATGTCGAGAAGCGCCATGCGGTGTCTTTGCTTGTGTTGGATTGCTTGGGAACGTGCCGCCGGCGATCAGCGCTTGAGCTTGGGGTCGAGCGCATCCCGCAGGCCGTCGCCCATCAGGTTGAACGCCAGCACCGAGATCAGGATCGCCAGGCCCGGAAAGGTCACCACCCACCAGGCGCTCTGGATGAATTCCAGCGCGCTGGCCAGCATGGAGCCCCATTCCGGTGTCGGCGGCTGCGCGCCCAGGCCCAGGAAACCCAGCGCGGCGGCGTCCAGGATCGCGCTGGAAAAGCCGAGCGTGGCCTGGACGATCAGGGGTGCGGCGCAATTCGGCAGCACGCAATCGAACATGATGCGCAGCGTGCCGGCGCCGGCGATGCGCGAGGCGCTCACATAGTCGCGTGAAAGTTCGCCGATGACGGCCGCCCGCGTCTGGCGCGCATAGTGCGGCATCATCACCACTGCAATGGCATACATCGCATTGATCAGCCCCGGCCCCAGGATGGCGACGATCGCCACCGCCAGCAGCAGGCTCGGCAAGGCCAGCATGATGTCCATCAGCCGCATGATCGCCACTTCCACCACGCCGCGGTAGTAACCCGCCACCAGCCCGAGCACGATGCCGATCGACAGCGACAGCGACACCGATACCAGGCCGATGATCAGCGACAACCGGGTGCCGTGGATCAGGCGCGACAGCATGTCGCGCCCGACCGGGTCGGTGCCGAGCAGGAAGCGGCTGTTGCCGCCCGCCTGCCAGGCCGGCGGCACCAGCGTGGCATCCCGATACTGCAGGGTCGGCGAATGCGGCGCGATCACGTCGGCCAGCAACGCCGTCAGGATGATCAGGCAGACTACTGCCAGACCGATCACGGCGCCACGGTTCTGCCGGAAATAGTTCCACATCTCGCGCAACGGATGCGGCGGCGCCGACGCCGCCATCGGTGCAATGAACGCAGTGGACCCCACCGGCGCGTCAGGTGCCGCAGGACCAACCGCGGCGCCGGACGCGCCGCGTGCGCCGGGCACACCGGGCGTGGCCAGCGAATCGAATTCTGCGCTCATGCGGTATGGCGAATGCGGGGATTGATCACGCCATACAGCACGTCGACAATCAGGTTGACCAGAATGATGATGGTGGCCGAGAGCAGAATGCCGCCCTGCACCACCGGATAGTCCCGGCGGTGGATTGCTTCGACCAGCCATTTGCCGATGCCGGGCCAGGAGAAGATGGTCTCGGTCAGGATCGCGCCGGCCAGGAGCGTACCGACCTGCAGGCCGATCACGGTCACCACGGGAATCAGCGCATTGCGAAAGGCATGCACGCCGATCACCCGCATGCGCGACAAGCCCTTGGCGCGGGCCGTGCGCACGTAGTCTTCCCGCAGCACCTCCAGCATCGACGAGCGCGTCATGCGGGCGATCACTGCCAGCGGGATCGTGCCAAGCGCGATCGCCGGCAATACCAGATGCGACGCGGCCGAACGGAAGGCGCCGTCTTCGCCAGAGAGCAGGCTGTCAATCAGCATGAAACCCGTCACCGGCGGCAGATCATACAAAATATCGATGCGGCCCGACACCGGTGTCCAGCCGAGCGTGACCGAAAACAGCAGGATCAACAGCAGCGCCCACCAGAAGATCGGCATCGAGTAGCCGGTCAGGGACACGCCCATCACCGAGTAATCGAGGAAGGTATTGCGCTTCAACGCCGCCAGCATGCCGGCCGGCAGGCCGATCACCAGCGCGATGACGATGGCACACGCGGCCAGCTCCAGGGTGGCCGGAAAGAGCGTGGCGAACTCGGTCAGCACCGGCTCGTGGGTCGTGATCGACGCGCCCAGATTGCCGCGGACGACGTTGCCGACATAATCGGCATACTGCACGTAGAGCGGCCGGTCCAGGCCGAATTCATGCAGCAATCGGGCGTAACGCGCCGGCTCCATTCCACGCTCGCCCGACATCGCTTCGACCGCATCGCCGGGAATCATGTGAATCAAGGAGAACACGAGCAGCGTGATCCCCAGGAACGTCGGGATGATCAGCCCGATCCGGCGCAACAGAAAACCGAACATGGGCTGCCTTACTTCGCGAGATCGACCTTGTTGAAATTATGATGGCCGACCGCATCCATCTTGAAGCCGATGACTTCCTTGCGCACCGGCGTGAAACGCACCGAATGGGCAAGCTCCAGCAGCGGCGCTTCTTCATGCGCGATCTCTTGCGCTTTTTCATAGAGCTTGGCGCGCTCTTCCTGTTTCGGCGTGGATTTCGCCTTGTTCAGCAACTCTTCGAAATCCTTGTTGCACCAGCGCGCCGTGTTGCCACCGCCCTTGACCGCATCGCAGGACAGGATCGGCACGAAGAAATTATCGGGATCGCCGTTGTCGCCCGACCAGCCGAACATCATCGCTGACTGCTCGCCGCTCTTGCTGCGCTTGCGATACTCGCCCCATTCGAAGGTCACCAGCCTGGTCTTGACGCCGATCTTTTCCCAGTCGGCCTGGATCAGTTCTGCCATGCGCTTGCCGTCCGGATTGTAGGGACGGGTCACCGGCAGATACCAGAGGTCGACTTCGACGCCCTTGGCATAACCGGCCTTGGCCATCAGTTCCTTTGCTTTCGCCACGTCGTACGGATAATCCTTGACGCGGTCGTTGTAGGACCACATGGTCGGCGGAATCAGGTTCTTGGCAGACTGGCCGGCGCCCTGATAGACCGTCTTGAGAATGGTCTGCTTGTCGACCGCCATCGACAGCGCCTGGCGCACAAGTTTGCTGTCGAACGGTTTCTTCTCCACGTTGAAGCCGATGTAGCCGATGTTCAGGCCCTCTTTCGTCATCAGGTTGATGTTCTTGTCGGCCTTCATGGCGGCAATGTCGGCCGGCTTCGGAAACGCCATGACGTGGCATTCCCCCGCTTTCAGTTTTGCATAACGCACCGAGGCATCGGGTGTGATCGCATAGATCAGGTTGTCGATCTTCGGCCGGCCGTCCCAATGCGCATCGAAGGCCTTGTAGCGGATGATCGCGTCCTTCTGGTACGAGACGAACTGGAACGGGCCGGTGCCGATCGGTTCACGGTCGACCACGTCGGCAGTTTTAGCCGCCATCATCTTGTCCGCATATTCGGCCGACAGGATCGAGGCGAAATCCATCGCCAGGTCGGCCAGGAACGGCGCCTCGGCATGCTTCAACTTGAAGCGCACCGTCATGGCGTCGACTTTCTCCAGCTTGTCGACGATATTGCCAAGGCCCATGTCCTCGTAATAGGCGAAGGTCTGGCCGACGGCGGTGCTGTGAAACGGATGTTTCGGGTCGGCCATCCGGTTGTACGAGAACAGGATGTCGTCGGCATTCAGGTCACGCGTCGGCTTGAATTTGGCACTGCCGTGGAATTTCACGCCACTGCGCAAATGGAAAGTGTAGGTCAGGCCGTCGGGCGAGACTTCCCAGGATTTCGCCAGGCCGGGAACCACATTGGTGGTGCCGAGTTCAAATTCGACCAATCGGTTGTAGAGCGGCACGCCGGAAGCATCGGCCGTGGTGCCGGTCGTGAAGAGCTGTGGATTGAAGCCTTCCGGGCTGCCTTCGGAGCAGAACACCAGGGTCTTGGCTGCGCTGGCCATGCCGGCCCAGGCGCCGAAGACGGCAATGAGAACGGCCTTCGCAATGTGCTTGCGACGCAGGGACAAGTGCTTCGACATCTGACTCTCCTGAAGGAAGGGTGCTTCGGGCGATTCGACCGGGATCGGGAATTCGATCGAATCCGCACCGGGATGGAACGACGCTACGCATTGATCGAATGCGCTTCGTGAAATAAGCGCGGAATTTACCATAAGGTGTTGCGCCAAACCATAACTTTCCACCACAACGCAGTGATCGAAAATGCCATAGACTCCGCAGTCCATCTCGAGGAACCATACCATGACATCCAGCATGATCGATATCGCCAGCCATGATGGCCAGCAGTTTCAGGGATACCTGTCGCTGCCGCCCGCCGGCCGCGGCCCGGGCATCGTCCTGATCCAGGAAATCTTTGGCGTCAATGCCCACATTCGCGCGGTCGCGGATCAATATGCGCTCGACGGTTACGTCGTCCTGGCACCGGACCTGTTCTGGCGCCAGCAGCCGGGCGTGCAACTCGGCTACACCGAAGCCGACTTCGGCAATGCCATGGGATTCATGCAAGGCATGGACTTCGCCCAAGCGATCCAGGACCTGACCAGCACCGTTGCCGTCCTGCGCCAGCATGCGCGCTGCACCGGCAAAGTTGCTTCGCTCGGCTACTGCATGGGCGGGCTGCTGTCGTATCTGTCGGCGGCCAATGCCGGCGTCGATGCGGCAGTTTGTTATTACCCGGGTGCGATCGAAACCCGGCTTGACCAGGCCGACCGCGTGCGCTGCCCGATCCTGATCCATTTCGCGGAGCAGGATCATTACATTTCGGCCGATGCCGTCAAGGCGGTCAAGACCCGCTTTGCCGACGCGAAGAATGCGGTCATCGAAGTCTATCCGGGCGTCGACCACGGTTTCAATTGCTGGGAGCGTCCGGCCTACAATCAGAAGGCATCGTCGCTGGCGCATGGCCTGTCGCTGTCCTTCCTGTCGAAAGCGTATTGATAACGATGAGCAACGAAGCAATGTCGACCACGAAATCCACGGCCAATGCGCCTGCCCTGTTCTCGCCGATCACGCTCGGCCCGCTGACCCTGCCCAATCGGATCATGATCTCGCCCATGTGCCAATACTCGGCGCAGGAAGGCAATGCGACGCCCTGGCATGCGGCGCACCTGGGCAGCCTGGCACTGTCGGGCGCCGGCCTGCTGTGTCTGGAAGCGACCGCAGTCTGTCCGCAGGGGCGCATCACCCACGGCGACCTCGGCCTGTATGACGATGCAAACGAGGCGGCGATGGCACAGTTGGTACAGGGCTTGCGCGCGATCTCGCCGATGCCGCTGGCAATCCAGCTGGCCCATGCGGGGCGCAAGGCATCGAGCCAGTCGCCATGGGATGGCGGCCAGTTGATCGAGATCGCCGATGGCGGCTGGACCACCGAAGCGCCGTCGGCCCTGCCGCACAAGGTGGGCGAGTCGGCGCCGCATGCCATGAGCGAAGCTGACATCGCGCGTCTGATTCATGAGTTCGCGCTCGCCACCACCCGTGCCCGCCGGCTCGGTTTCGACGCCATCGAGCTGCATGCGGCGCATGGCTACCTGCTGCATGAATTTTTGTCGCCGATCGCCAACCAGCGCAGCGACCGATTCGGCGGCTCCCTGGAAAACCGCATGCGGCTGCCACTGGCGGTGCTGGCAGCGGTGCAGGAGGCGGCCGGTCCGGAGATTGCCGTCGGCATGCGGCTGTCTGCCACCGACTGGGTCGAAGGCGGCTGGGACATCGAGCAAAGCGTGGTGTTCTGCCGTGCTCTTGAAGCGGCCGGCTGCCACTTCATCGACGTCTCCAGTGGTGGCGTCTCGCCGGCTCAGAAGATTCCGGTCGGGCCGGGTTATCAGGTGCCGCTGGCCGCGCGCATCAAACAGGAAACCGGCATGCCGGTCATTACGGTCGGCATGATCACGGAGCCGCAACAGGCGCAAGACATCCTCCAGACCGGCAAGGCCGACATGATCGCCATGGCGCGCGGCTTCCTGAACGATCCGCGCTGGCCATGGCGTGCTGCAGTGGCGTTGGGTGGCACCGTACAGGCGCCGGAGCAATATTGGCGTTGCCTGCCGCATGGCACCCCGCAGATCTTTGGCGCGATCCGCATCGGCCAACGCTGATTCGTCCGACGGGCGGTCATGGTCATGGAAAAGCCGCTTGCAGAGCGGCTTTTCTTTTACCGGTGTGTTGACATGGCACCGCCGCTACGATGGCTCAACGCCGCATTGCCCGTAACAGCAAATCGCGGGCCACTTCCTGCGCCATGTCATTCGGAATATTCTCCGCCGCATCGCCATCGGCAGCAGACGGCGGCAAGCGCGCCGGTGCCTCCGTCCCCGGCTGGCTCGCCAGGAACTGTTGCAGATCGATGCTCGACGTCAGTCGCATCAACACCGCGCCGCGTGCCTGGCTGTTGAGCCATAGCTGCAGGTCGGGATCAAAGGGATCGGCCAGCACGCCGATGAGCGTGCCGTCCGGCTCGCGCAGCAACAGACAGCGCCAGCGCCGGGCCAGTGCCAGCGGCAGCAGGTCGAATGCAGGCGTCAGTGCAGCCATGCCGGCATGGTTGACTGCGGCCATGCCGAACAAGGCAGCAAGTTGCGCCACCAGTTCTTCCGAGCTGCCGTTATGCAGATGTTCAAGTTCGGCGATCACCGAACGTCCGCTTTCCCGGGCAAGGTTGCGGGCGCGTCGCAAATGCGCCTGGTCGATCACGAACGGCTTGTTCGGTGGCTGCAGGTTGCTCATGCCAACCTTCCAGAACGACAGCGATCAGCATGGCGTTGCCTCGGCAACGGGGCGATCAAAGGGGAAATCTTCATCTCGAACTCTTTCCGTCAGTGGCGAATCGGGCTACCACGAAGCTATTATGAAAAAAATTTTCTGGTCCTGCTGCGACTTGGTCACTAATTCCATCGAGCAAGATTATCGCCAGAAACTTTTGGCAAGAGAAGCCTGCAACCGGTTTTATCAGGGATTCCCTTGGTTTTGTGAAGATTGATGATGAATTTATAATCGTTTTCACCACCCTTCATGCTAAAGGCACCGTGATGACCCCGCATATCCACACGGCACCACCGGCAACCTGCTCCGTCAGCCGGCGGCCCGCAGCGCCAGGTCAGTCTGCCTCGACTGCAGAACACAGGTTTCGAATTCGCACAATGGCAGCGGGCGGCTGAACCGATAGCCTTGAAATCTGCCACAGCCATTTCGCGACAGAAAATCCTGCTGCTCCTCGGTCTCGACAACTTCCGCGATCACGTCCAGACCAAGACTACTGCCCAATGCGATGATCGTGCGCGCAATTGCAGCATCGTTTTGATCGGTCATGATGTCGCGCACGAACGAGCGGTCGATCTTCAACTGATCCAGCGGCAGCCGTTTCCTATACGACAGCG
>JAYTLK010000258.1:0-1883 GCA_043729515.1 Herminiimonas sp. | reverse complement strand
TCAATGCCTATCGCGGCGCGATGGCCGATGGCGAGATCGCCGACTTTGCCCTGTTGATCGAATACATCGCCGAACTCGATGGCATCCTGCGCATCCGCTACGTCACCAGTCATCCGAAGGAATTCACCCAGCGCCTGATCGATACCTACGCAAAAGTGCCGAAGCTGGTCAACCATCTGTACCTGCCCGCGCAGCACGGCGCTGACCGCATCCTGTCGGCCATGAAGCGCGGCTACACCGGTCTGGAATACAAATCGATCCTGCGCCGCTTGCGCGAAGTGCGGCCGAACATGCGGATTTCCTCCGACTTCATCGTCGGTTTTCCCGGCGAAGACGACGCCGATTTCGAAGCGATGATGAAATTGATCGAACACGTCGGTTTCGACAACAGCTTCAGCTTCATTTTCAGCAAGCGCCCCGGTACGCCGGCCGCCAGCCTGGAAGACGACACGCCGCATGCGGTCAAGCTGGCACGGCTGCAGCGCCTGCAGGCGGTCATCGATGCCAATACCCGCCGCTACAGCGCCGACATGGTCGGCAGCCTGCAACAGGTGCTGGTCGAAGGCCGCTCGAAAAAGAATCCGGACGAACTGCAGGGACGCACCGAGTGCAACCGGGTCGTCAATTTCACCGCTGGCGACGATGCAGCGGGCTTGATCGGCCAACTGCTCACGCTGCGCGTCACGGATACCTTTGGCTATACCTTGCGCGGTGAATTGCCGGATGCCGTAACAATCCCGCACGCTGCTGCCCCCGACCTTTCCATTTCCGCCTGAATCGACCATCCGACACCGACGCCATTGAAAACGCCCGCTGCCTCGCAACCGCTCTACTTCATTCCCGACCCGATGGACAACCTGCGGCTGGCACATCTGTGCGGGCCGATGGATGAAAACCTGCGGCAGATCTCGGCAGCGCTGGATGTGACGATTTTCCGGCGCGGGGAAAAATTCATCGTCGGTGGCCGCAATGCGGATCGCGCCATCGCAATCCTCGAACAGTTCTACAAGATCGCCGACAAGGTGGTGTCGATCGAAGACGTGCAACTGGCGCTGGTCGAACAACGCGCCGGCATGGCGCCGCCCGCAGTGCACGCCGCCCCGATCGTCGGCAAGTCGCGCCGCAAGGCCGCTAGCGGGGTGGCCGGTGTCACGAGCGAGGCGCCGACGCCGGCCGGCGCCGACGATCCGGTCTTGAAGACCCGGCGCAACGATCTGCGCGGGCGCACGCCGCACCAGATCCAGTACCTGCGCGCGATCCTCGAACACGACATTGCCTTCGGCGTCGGCCCGGCCGGCACCGGCAAGACCTACCTGGCGGTAGCATGCGCGGTCGACGCCCTCGAGCGCGACGCCGTCAAGCGCATCATCCTGACCCGCCCAGCGGTCGAAGCCGGCGAGCGTCTGGGCTTTCTGCCGGGCGACCTGTCGCAAAAGATCGATCCGTACCTGCGCCCGCTCTACGACGCGCTGTACGACCTGCTCGGCTTCGACCGTACCCAGAAAATGTTCGAAAAACAGGCGATCGAAATCGCGCCGCTGGCCTACATGCGCGGGCGTACCCTGAACCATGCCTTCGTGATCCTGGACGAAGCGCAGAACACGACGCCGGAACAGATGAAGATGTTCCTGACCCGGATCGGATTCGGCAGCAAGGCCGTGGTCACTGGCGACATCACCCAGATCGACCTCCAGCGCCACCAGCGCAGCGGCTTGGTGGATGCGGTCGACATTTTGGAAGACGTGCGGGGCATTGCATTCTGCAGCTTCACCAGCGCCGACGTGGTGCGCCATCCGCTGGTGGCGCGCATCGTCGATGCCTATGAAGCATCCGGCGAGCCGTTGAGCGATGCAAATTCCAGGAATGGCAAGGATGCCAAGGCG
>JAYTLK010000257.1:0-2194 GCA_043729515.1 Herminiimonas sp. | reverse complement strand
CCAAGATCCGTCACCATGCCGAGCGGTTTCCGATGGAGTTCTGCGACGATTGCGGCGCGCCGCTGTACGCCGACCTCGATACCGACCTGGTCCACGCCGAAATGCCGGACGATACGCCACAGACCAGCACCCATTTTCACTGATTAGTCTTTCCGCAAATCCACCACCCGGCTAGAATCAGACATGGCGTGCGGCGCCATGCCGGATTGAAGCCGAGCTGCGCCGCGCCTGACATGTGATCATGCCGCTGTGCCGGCTGCCACCGCCGATGCAAGCCGTGGCCAGGCATGTGGGCCAGAACATCGCCAGATACCGGCGGCGACGAGAGGAACGGATGGATCGCAACGAATTATTGGCCGCCACGCGGGCAGGATTCCTGCAGGCGTTCATGACGGCTGCAGACCAGGCGATGGCCAGTGCGGCGAAGACCTTGTTCCGCAAGGCGGATTTCAGTTTTTCCGCCATCGAACAACGGTCGCTGCTGGATGCGCAGCGTGTGCTCAATACCCAACAACCGGCGTTGCGCACGCACTTCCAGCGCGCGATGGAGCAGTTGTTGACGCGCAGCTTTCAAACCACGTACAGCACCTTCCGTCCTTCTTTTTCGACCGAGATCAACAGCGCCAACCTGTCGCTCGTCGATGCGTCCCAGTTCGAAGACCAGTTGCGCGTCGATGAAACCACGGCGCGCTTTCGCAACGCCGCCGATCAGCAACTGCGTGACCTCAATATCCGCATCGCTTTGCTGTTCGAACAGAACACGATCAAGGAACGCGAAAATCCATTTCGCCCATGGTTATTCACGCGCTGCATCGCGACCGCGGTCGAGGCGCTCGGCGAACGGGCCGAAATCAGCACGGTGCTGATCCAACAGCTTGGCGAAAGCATCGAAGAATCGGTTCCATTGATCTACAACGGCGTCAATGCACAGCTTGCCGACTACGGCATCGCAGCCCAGCTGCAACTCAAGGTACAGCGTTCGCATGGCGCGAGCACACCGCTGGCAGGCGGCCAGGTGGAAAGCCGGGTGGAGCCAGCACCAGGCAACACCACTGGCAGCCAGCCGCCCCGCAATGGACTGGAAACAGTGCTGATGGTGCCGGCAATCGGCCAGGCGCTTGGCCAGCGCGAGGCGTTTTCCGAACTGCCAGGCGAACGGATCGAACAGTTGATGGAAGGCGTGCGGCGCATGGCGCAGTCCGGACGCCGGCAAGGTACCTCGGCTCCCCCGGCGTGGACACCAGCCGTTGCCAGCAATGTCGGCGCGCCCGTTGGTGGCAGCCAGGTCGGCACTGCCAGTACTGCCGGCCAGTCACACCCGTCACACGGCGTCGGCGAGGTCTTGCGACGATTGTTTGCCGGTCAGCCAACGCAGCTGGGCATCCAGCCCGAAGCCTCCGGTGGCCGGATCGAACCGCAGATGAGCGGTGACCGATCTGCCTTCGGCGGCACGGCACCAACGCCGCGCCAGGTCAGCCAGCCGCTGAAGCAATCGCTGCAAAACTTGATGTCTGAACGAACGCCCACGGGCGCGGCAATGTTCGATCAAGAAAACGCGGTCCGCAACCTGATCCTCGAACAGCGCGCAGCGCTGGCTGGCGTTACGCGCGACACCAATGAACAGATGACGATCGACGTGGTGGCGATGCTGTTCGAATTCATCCTGCGCGACAACCAGATTCCGGCGGAAGTCCGGGCTCAGCTGGGACGCCTGCAATTCCTGGTGCTGAAAGTAGCGTTGCGCGAGTCGAACTTGCTGACCCAGAAAGGACATCCGGCGCGGATGCTGGTCAATCGCATCGGTGCAATCTCGGTGGGGCTGCAACAGCTCGACCCGAGCGGTGCGCGCATCAGCGGCGAAATCTGCCGCATCGTCGAATCGCTGCTGGCCGGTGACACCGATTCGTCCACGCCATTTTCTGCCATGCTCGATGAATTCGACGCCTTCATTGCCGCTGAGTTGGGAAAAAGCGACGTCGGGCTCGAACGGGCGGTACAGGTCATCGAACATGCCCAGAGCCGCACGCTGCGCTTCACGCACATCGCTGCCCAGCTCGACGGCACGCTTGACCGGCTGGCCATCGACCCGTTCCTGCGGTCCTTTCTGTCGACCACCTGGGTGTACGTGATCGAACGGGCCGAGCGTGGCGGCGACGCCAGTGCGCGCCGCTTTCGCGCCCTGGTACCGGATCTG
>JAYTLK010000256.1:0-20184 GCA_043729515.1 Herminiimonas sp. | reverse complement strand
AACCGAGCAGGCGGCGCGAGAGCAAGCATTGGAATGTGCTCAGCATGCCTTCGCCGAGATGTACCCCGGAGAATGGCCGGAAAGAAAAGCTGGTCTATAAAAATGCACGAATTCATAACTAACGAATATCGGTTTCGGGTCGCCAAGGAAGGCGAGACGTCTGTCGCTTACTGCTTGTTTCCTAACACCTTGCCGCCTGATCTTTGGTATCGAGTGTCCCATAGCGGAGTGACGTTCATTGAAGGCACTGGCATCGTGGAAATGCCTGCTCATGTCAGCTATGCAAGGCCGGGTTCTGTGTGATTATTGGATGCAGATTACTCAAAGGCTTTAAAGTCGCGAGGGTCTGGGACCGCGCAGGTCCCAGGGAGACAGTGAGGTTGCATATTAGGTGCGCGACTCGCGGGTACTGGCCAGTGTGATTTTTCTGCCGTATCCGCGCCATGCAAGCCGCTTTTATATAGTTTCCTAATAGGAATATGTAAACGAATGCATCACAAAATGAGGTGCCGTTTACGTTTTTGATCCGATTTCATTCTCCTATCTTTAGCCAAGGTAGTGCGCTGCCAATATAATCACTCACTCACTCACCGTTTACACTTGTGCTAAATATATAGAAAACTACGATCTGGCGCATGAGGTGATCCGGTTGAATGCTGAAGGCGGTGCAGGGAAATCAGTGCGGCAGCAGTGGCTCAGCCGGCCATCTCGACACCGCGGTTGGCCAGGGCGTCGGCGCGCTCGTTGCCTTCATGGCCGGCGTGCCCCTTGACCCAGCGCCATTCGATCTGATGACGCGCCTGGGCGGCATCGAGCGCCTGCCACAGATCGACGTTCTTGACCGGTGCCTTGGCAGCGGTTTTCCAGCCGCGCGCCTTCCAGCCGTGAATCCATTCGCTGATGCCCTTTTGCACATACTGGCTGTCGGTATGCACCACCACCTCGCAGGGCCGGGTCAGGGCCGTCAAGGCTTCGATGACGGCTTTCAGTTCCATCCGGTTGTTGGTGGTGTTGGCTTCGCCGCCGCAGAGTTCCTTGACGTGCTCGCCGGTGCGCAGCAAGGCGCCCCAGCCGCCGCGGCCCGGATTGCCCTTGCAGGCGCCGTCGGTATAGATCTCGATTTTTTCCATCAGTCCGGAGTCGGTGAATGTTGTCGGTGCGCGCGGCTGGTGGCCGGCACCGCATGGGCGCTCGGCGCGGGACGCTTTTTCCAGGCCGGGCCGATCAGCCGCATGCCCTTCACCCGCTTGATTGCCTGCACCATGTAGACCGCGCCAAAGTAGGGCCACCAGCGTTGGCCGGCATTTTCCATGAAGCCGTAACGGCCAAGCCAGGTTTCGGTATTGCAGGGCGGAGCATAGCAGCCGAAGTGGCCGCGGTTGACTTCCATGTTCAATAATTTCAGCCAGTCCTTCATGCGTGGCAAGCTGATGAATCCACCGTCCGCCGGCAGGTATGGCGTGCCGCACAAGCGCCCGCCGGCCTGGCGCACACCCCACAGACTGGCCGGATTGAAGCCACACACGATCAGTTGCCCCTCCGGAATCAGCACCCGCTCGACTTCCCGTAGCACCTGGTGCGGCTCGGTGGCGAACTCGAGCACATGCGGCAGGATGATCAGGTCCAGGCTCTGCGAAGCAAAGGGCAATTCGGCGTAATCCAGGAGAATCGAAATCGGCAGTGTCGTCGGCCTGCTGTTTTCCTCCGCAACGCGCATTGGCGACGCGACCGGTGCCACATCGCAGACCCAGCGATGCGGCATGCGGCTTGCCTGCAGCGCATCGATCTGCGGCAGGCCGATCTGCATCGCGTTGAAACCGAAAATATCAGCCGTGAGCGCATCCAGGCGCGCCTGTTCCCAGTCTCGCACGTAGCGGCCGGCCGCGCTGTCGAGCCAAGGACCGAGCGTTATAATGGATTTTTGTGATGACGGATGTTCCATGCGCATGCCGAATGTTTTAACCGTTCCCGCGTTCGATGACAATTATCTGTGGCTGATCCATGACGAGCGCCATGCCGCTGTCGTCGATCCAGGCGATGCCGGACCGATTCTCGCCGCTCTGGCCGAAAACGGCTTGTCCCTGGTTGCCATTTTACTGACTCATCACCATGCTGACCATATCGGCGGCGTGCAGCGTCTGTTGCAGGAAGCGCGCCCGCCGGCCGGCGCGGCGCCGATTCCGGTCTATGGCCCTGCCGGTGACGGCATCGCCGCCGTGACGCGGCCCTTGAGAGAAGGCGACATCGTCATGCTGCCCGAAATCGCGCTGTCGTTGTCGGTGCTCGACGTGCCCGGCCACACCCGCGGCCACATCGCCTACGTCGCCCGAGAACAACCCTGGCTTTTTTGCGGCGACACGCTTTTTGCCGGCGGTTGCGGCCGCCTGTTCGAGGGCACGCCGGCACAGATGAGCGCCTCTCTCGACAAACTGGCCGCGCTTCCCGCCGAAACCCTGGTCTACTGCGCGCATGAATACACCGTCTCCAACCTGCGCTTCGCCTGCGCCGCCGAGCCGGACAATCCAGCCACTGCCGAGCGTCTCGAACAGGCCAAGGCGATGCGTCGTGCAGGCATGCCCACGGTGCCGTCGACGATCGGCATCGAACGCGCGACCAATCCCTTCCTGCGCACCCGTGACCCAGCAATCGCGGCAACCCTCATTGCGCAAGATCGATTGCAGACGCCGGAACCACTTGCCGCTTTTGCTGCCTTACGGGAATGGAAAAACACGTTTCGATAGAACGCAATCTGATTCGGTGCCACATGCTTTAACCTCCGGCATGTTTGCCGCATCGCCGACGATCCGCCGATACGGGTTTTCCGTGCACGGCGAATGCATGATGCGCTCGCTGTCATAACGGCAATCGTCATGTCGATGTTCAGCGGTTGTAGGGCAATTGCCTGACATTGCCGTTTGATCAAGCAGACCGATAGTGCTTGACGCCGCATTTGCGTCCTACCTACACTGCCTCCCTCGTTCGGCCGCCTGCCTGCCGGCGTGCCGAATCCCTTTCATGCGAGAAGCCATGCACCAGGCCCCGGCCCGACACCATATTGCATCGTTCGTCATCACCGCGCTGTACGGCGTGTGTGGTTCCTTCCTCACGCTGGCGCTGCCGGCCGGCGCGAATGATCTGTCCTTGCCGTCCTACACCTGGAGCCGGATCGGCACCGACAATGTGTTCGACCCGAACTATGATCCATCTGCCATCGTCCTGTCGATGGAAGAAGTCGACGTGTGGGGCCGCATCCGCAAGGGTTTCGCGATTCCCGACCTGGTCAATCCATTGGTCGAGACCCAGACCGCGTGGTACGCGACGCGCCCGGATTACATCCAGCGCACTACCACCCGCGCGTCACGCTATCTGTTTCACGTCGTGCAGGAGCTCGAGAAGCGCAACATGCCGACCGAACTGGCACTGTTGCCCTTCATCGAATCGGCCTTCAATCCACAGGCGTTCTCGAGCGCGAAAGCAGCCGGCATGTGGCAGTTCATTCCGTCGACCGGCCTTGACTTCAAGCTCAAGCAGAACATGTTCAAGGACGAGCGGCGCGACGTGCTGGCATCGACCGACGCCGCCCTGACCTATCTGCAAAAGCTCTATGGCATGTTCGGTGACTGGCAACTGGCGCTGGCTGCCTACAACTGGGGCGAAGGCTCGGTGCAGCGGGCCATTGCGAAAAACCAGGCGGCCGGACTGCCGACGGATTTCAACGGTCTCTCGGCCTTGATGCCGGCTGAAACCCGCAACTACGTGCCGAAGCTGCAGGCGGTCAAGAACATCATCGCTGCGCCCGAAGCCTATGGACTGACGCTGCCGAAGGTCGACAACCAACCTTATTTCGTTACCATCGGCAAGACGCGCGACATCGACGTCAAGGTCGCCGCACAGTTGGCCGAACTCTCGCTTGATGAATTCCGTGCGCTTAATCCGCAATTCAACCGGCCGGTGATCACCGGCAGCAGCAACACCCAGATTCTTCTGCCGGAAAGCAATGCGGCGAAGTTCAAGGCCAACATCGCCAAGTGGGGGCAAGCCCTTTCTACCTGGACCGCACATACGGTCGGCAACGCCCGGGAGCGAATCGAAACCCTGGCTGCACGCCTGCACACGACGCCGGAGATCCTGCGGGAGGTCAATCACATCCCGCCCAAGATGCTGCTCAAGCCGGGCTCGACGATCCTGGTGCCGAAGTCCGAGATTTCAGGGGAAAAGGATATCGCGCCGGAAGTCGCCGATCGCGCCGTGATGACGATGGAACCGGATGTGCCGGATACCCGCAAGATCATGGTCAAGGCCGGCAAGCACGACACGCTGGCATCGATCGCAGCGCGCAACAAGGTGACGGTTGCGCAGATTCGCAGCTGGAACAATCTGCATCAGGACCGGCTAGTGGCCGGGCAGCGTCTGCAGTTGCAGGTGCCGTATCGGCTGGCGAGGGCCGGCAGCGGTCGCCGGGGTGCGACTGTTGCAGCACGGGAGACGGACACGAGTCGCGTGGCGCATGCGGCACGTGTTTCACGCGGCGCACATGGGCAACCTGCGACCCGCGCGGCGCCACCCGCGCATCTTGCCCGGGAAACCGGCCGTCATGCGCGCGGTGCACACACCGTTGCGCTACGCGAGGGCGGCCATGCCGGCGGACGCAAGACAGTCGCTGCAACGGAACGCGGTTTGAAGAAGCCCGAGTCCTGACCGGCTGACCGCTTCACGTCAGCCAGGATCACGCCAGGATCACGCAAAAACGGCAAGTTGCCCTGTGCGACACGAGCACCTACAATCTCGGCTTTGCCGGCATCGCGGTCATCGCTGCGAACATGTCCGGCATTTCAATGGAGCGACACATGGCATTCTTGCAAGGCAAAAAAATCCTGATCACCGGTGTCCTGTCGAACCGCTCCATCGCTTACGGAATCGCCCAGGCCTGCCATCGTGAAGGCGCCGAACTGGCCTTCACCTATGTCGGCGAGCGCTTCAAGGACCGCATCACCGAATTCGCCGGCCACTTCGACAGCAAGCTGATCTTCGATTGCGATGTCGGCAGCGATGAACAGATCGCCGCTGTCTTCGCTGATCTCGGCGCCTCATGGGATCATCTCGACGGCCTGGTGCATGCGATCGGTTTTGCGCCGCGCGAAGCGATCGCCGGAGATTTTCTCGACGGCCTGTCGCGCGAGGGCTTTCGCATCGCGCATGACATCTCTTCCTACAGTTTTCCCGCGATGGCAAAGGCAGCATTGCCGATGCTGCGTCCGAACGCGGCCTTGCTGACCCTGACGTACCTGGGGTCGATGCGTTCGCTGCCGAACTACAACACGATGGGCCTGGCCAAGGCATCCCTCGAAGCCAGCGTGCGCTATCTGGCAGAGTCACTCGGACCGAAAGGGATACGCGTGAACGGCATCTCGGCCGGCCCGATCAAGACCCTGGCGGCCAGCGGCATCAAGGACTTCAGCAAGATCCTGAATTTCGTGAAAGCCAATGCACCCTTGCGGCGCAACGTGACGCTGGAGGATGTCGGCAATGCCGCCGCATTCCTGCTGTCAGATCTGGCAGGCGGCATCACTGGTGAAATCACGTATGTCGACGGCGGTTTCTCGCAAGTCGTCGGTGGCATCGCCGAATAAAGGCCACGGTGCCGCGGAATAACGGCATCGGCGCTGCTACGGCTTGCCGTCCGAGTCGTCTCGCGAACCGTCCGGCAAGACCAACTGCACACGCTTTTTCTGCTTGACGATGCTGGAGATTTCCTGGCCCGGCTTGGTCGACGGCAGTGGTGCCACCGGCAATGGAAAACCGAGAAAGACCAGGATGAAAAACACTGGCAACAACAAGTAGAAGAGCGGCCGGCGTTAGTCGAGTTTTTCTTTCATCATTGCAATTAATTGAGGCTAGAAAAATAAGTTTCAAGGCGACCCTGGAAAGCCGCACCCTGGCGGGCAACGCCGCATGGTTGCTTCAAGCGGGAACCGGGTCATGCATTCATGTGCGTAATCTGGATAGCAGAAAACGACGTTGCACTGCAATAAAAGGTGGACAGGCAACCGTCCGTCAAGCTACTATGCGTCCCTGTTGCTGCACCATGCAGCGCACTCAAGCAGCATCGCAAACCCTTCGCATTAACGATAAAGCCCTCCCGCCTTCTGGTGTCGAACTTCGGACACCGTCCCGGCGCAAAGCTTTCTGTGCCGAAATCTCTAAATCTCTCTGAGTTTTCTTAGCTGTTTCGTTGGTTGGCGTTGCTTTTTTTCGTCGCTCGCATTCTCGGGATGCCGCGCGACGCTGCAATTACGAAAGATAAGAATGACTTTTGAAGCAATTGGTTTACATCCTTCCGTACTCAAGGCCCTGGTCGAGTCCGGCTATACCACCCCTACCTCGGTGCAAGAGCAGGCAGTTCCGGCAGCAATCGCCGGCCGTGATCTGCTGGTCTCGTCCCAGACCGGCTCCGGCAAGACCGCTGCCTTCATGCTGCCGGCATTGCACAAGTTCGCTCTTGCCGGCGATCTGCCAACTGATGCCGCCGGCCGCACTGCCAACCAGGATGCGCAATCGGCGCGTGCCCGTGGCGAGCGTCCGCGCTTCAAGGCTGCACAGCCGAAAATGCTGGTGCTGACACCGACCCGCGAACTGGCACTGCAGGTAACGAACGCCACCGACAAATACGGCGCCTTCATGCGCCGCGTGAAAGCGGTCTCGATCCTGGGTGGCATGCCGTATCCGAAACAGATGCAGCTGCTGGCCAAGAATCCGGAAATCCTGGTGGCGACGCCGGGCCGCCTGATCGACCACATGGATTCGGGCAAGATCGATTTCTCGCAACTGGAAATCCTGGTCCTGGACGAAGCCGACCGCATGCTCGACATGGGCTTCATCGAAGACATCGAGAAAATCGTCGCTGCCACGCCTGCCACCCGTCAGACGATGCTGTTCTCGGCCACGCTCGATGGCGTCGTCGGCAACATGGCGCGCCGGATCACGAAGGATCCGATGGTGATCCAGATCGCCGGCTCCACCAACAAGCACGAAAACATCCAGCAACGGGTGCATTTCGTGGATGACCTGTCGCACAAGAATCGGCTGCTCGATCATCTGCTGCGCGACGAGACGATGGATCAGGCGGTGGTCTTCACTGCCACCAAGCGTGATGCCGACACGATTGCGGACCGTCTGAACATCGCCGGTTTTGCCGCTGCCGCATTGCATGGCGACATGCATCAGGGTGCACGTAACCGCACGCTCGACAGCATGCGCCGTGGTCAGGTGCGGGTGCTGGTTGCAACCGACGTCGCTGCCCGCGGCATCGACGTGCCGGCGATCACTCATGTGGTGAATTATGATCTGCCGAAATTCCCGGAAGATTATGTCCACCGCATCGGTCGTACCGGCCGTGCCGGACGCAATGGTCTGGCGATCTCGCTGGTCAATCACGCCGAGGGCATGAACGTCAAGCGCATCGAGCGTTTCACGAAGCAGTTGATTCCGGTTGACGTGATCGAGGGCTTCGAGCCGAAGCGCACTGCCTCGGCAGCGCGTCCGAGCCACAAGCCAGGCGGCTGGAAACCGGGTGACAACCGCACCGCGGCCAAGCCGGGCCAGCGTACCTTCAGCAAGCCGAATGCCGGTCCGCGCAAAGAAGGCAGCACGTTCAGCAAGGGTCCACGGACCGGTGACACGGGCGCCCGTCGCTCGTTCAACGACCGCTGATCGCTCGGCGATGGTTGCCATCGGAAAGCGGCAGCCGTCTCCCATCATCGAACCGCTCCGGCCTGGCCGTGGCGGTTTTTTTTCGCCTGCCGACTCTTACATTGCGCAGGTTCGAAAGCCGATGAACTGGTCATTGCGATGGGGTTCGTAGAAATTTCGGTACTGGCGTGACTTGAAGCGGGCTGCGGTGGCGAATGACGCGCCGCGCACGACCTGGTGCGTGCCGAACCAGGGCGCCGAATATTCGCGATAGGCGTCCGGACTGAAGGCTGGATAAGCCTCGAAAGGCGTGCAGGTCCATTCCCACAGGTCGCCCCAGCGCAGTGCCGGATGCCCCGCAGTGATTGCGTAATCCCACTCTGCTTCGGCGGGCAGGCGCCGGCCGGCCCATCGGCAGTACGCTTGCGCCTCGAAAAGATTGACATGCCGCACCGGCTCGTTCGCCGTCAGCAACGCATGTCGATCGAAGCGCTCGCAGATCCAGCGCGTGCCATCGCGCAGCCAGGCGCGCGGTGCGCTGCATTGCTGTTGCATCAGCCAGTCGCGGCCGGCCGCACTCCAGAAGCCCGGGTTTTCATAGCCGCCATCGGCGATGAATTCTCCGTATTGCGCGTTCGAGACCAGTGTCGAATCGATCGTGAATGCCGGAACTTTCACCGCATGCGCGTGGCGTTCGTTGTCGAAGCTGAAGCCCGGTGCATCCGGGGCAATGCCCAGGGTGATTGTCCCGCCCGGAAAACGAATTTCACCCTGCGCCCAGGAGGCGATGGTGGCGCCGGCAAGCCACGCCGGCGGTGCCACCCGCAGTGTCTGCAGCGTGTAGGCGAAGGCTTCGCCATGCATGTCTTCATGCGCCAGGGCGAGGCGGTAGGGATACAGTGCGGCGTCGTTGGCGCCGGCGTCGGTTTCGGCGTCGGCCAGGCGAGACAGCTTGTCGAGCACCCGGTCATGCACCTCGTGACAGTAGGTTTTCAGGGCACCGGTCGATGGCAGGCCGAGGTTCCAGCGTTGCCGGTGTGGCACCGTGTTAGAGTCGAACCAGTCGTCGCCCTTGGTCAGCAGGGAATTGCGCACGGCGCTGGTGGGGTCGCTCGACGACGCTTCGCGCAGGATGTACCACTCGGCGAACCAGGCCAGGTGGCCCAGCTCCCACAATGGCGGATTGATCACCGACAGCAGCGGCACGTTGTGCGGCGCATCGAGTCCAGCCGCGGAAAAACAATCGAACAATGCCAGTGTGTTGGCCCGTGCCTGCGACATCGCATGCGCGAGTTCGGTAGCCGACGCCGTGCGGAAGGATGTCGTCATGCGGCGGCTCGGCGTGCAATTGCCGTCGCAAGAGATGGCGGCAATCCTTGCAATCGCAGCAATCGCAGCACCAGCAGCACCAGCGGCATCAGCGGCATCAGCATCGCTGGCATCGCTGGCAACACTGGCAACACTGGCAACACTGGCGGAATCAGATCGTGGTCAAATCGCATGTCCTCATTATCAGCCCGGCGCTGGCAAATGCCAACAACGGCAACTGGCAGACCGCACGCCGCTGGTGCGGATTCCTGCGCAATGGCCATCGGGTCGCCTGCGCACTCTCCTGGCCGGGATCGGATCAAGCGCAGAGCGGGATGGAAGGCAGCGGGGAGCCGGGCACCGCCTTGCCGGCGCCAGATGTGATGATCGCGCTGCATGCGCGCCGGTCGGCACCGTCGATCGCCGCTTTTGCAGGCCGGTATCCGGCACGTCCTCTGATCCTGGTGCTGACTGGCACTGATCTTTACCGCGACATCGCACATGATCCGGCGGCGCAGCAGTCACTTCTGATGGCCACGAAGCTGGTCGTGCTCCAGGCGGCAGGGCTTGACGCCTTGCCGCCATCGCTGCGCGCCAAGGCGCGGGTGATCCATCAATCGGCGCCCGGTCTCGCCGTGGCCTCGCGCCGAGGCGCCCGCCACTTTCGGGTGGCCATGATCGGTCATTTGCGCCCGGAAAAAGCACCGGAAATTTTCATGGCGGCGGCAGCGTGCGTGCAGACGCCGCACGTACGGCTGCTGCAGATTGGCGCCGCGCTCGATCCTGCACTCGGCCGGGCCGCGGCGTGTACCGCGCTGGCCACACCGGGCTACACCTGGGCCGGCGCGCTGCCGCATGCAGCAACCCGGCAGCGCTTGCGACACAGCGACCTGATGGTGATCAGCTCACGCATGGAAGGCGGCGCCAACGTCATCATTGAAGCCGTGACCTGCGGCGTGCCCGTGCTGGCCTCCGACATCCCTGGCAACCGCGGCATGCTGGGCGCCGACTATGCCGGTTATTTTCCGCTGGATGACGCCGCTGCGCTGGCCCGCGCCATCGACCGGGCGGCAACTGATCCGGCCTTCCTCGACCTCCTGCGACGCCAGTGCACGGTTCGCGCCGCGCTCTTCGCGCCGGCAATCGAGCGGGCAGCCGTGCGAGAACTCGTGGATAATCTGGCGCTCCTCCCCATGCAAGAACAGCCATCATGAACTCATCCGTCGAACCCGGTAGTCCGAGCACCTCGAATGGCCAAAACGGCCCGGCTAGCTCCGATGCACCCACTGCCACGCTTGCCGACACACCTTCCGCGCTGCATGCCTCGATCAACGCACCCGCAACCGCCGCGAGCGAGGCTGAACCGATCAGGCTGACCTCCTTCTCCCACGGCGGCGGCTGTGGCTGCAAGATTGCACCCGGTGTACTGGCGGCGATCCTGAAAAACTCCAGCGGTTTCCCGGTGCCCAAGGAATTGATGGTCGGCATCGAGACCGCCGACGACGCGGCCGTCTATCGCCTGAACGACGAACAGGCGCTGATCGCGACGACCGACTTCTTCATGCCAATCGTCGACGACCCGTTTGATTTCGGCCGTATCGCGGCCACCAACGCGATCTCGGATGTCTATGCGATGGGTGGCACGCCGATCATGGCGCTGGCGCTGGTCGGCATGCCGATCGACAAGCTGCCGGTGGAGGTCATCGGGCGCATCATCCGCGGCGGAGAATCGATCTGCGCCGAAGCCGGCATACCGATCGCCGGCGGCCACACCATCGATTCGGTCGAGCCGATCTACGGCCTGGTGGTGCTGGGCCTGGTGCATCCGGACCGGGTCAAGCGCAATGCCGACGCGCGTGCCGGCGACAAGCTCATCCTCGGCAAGCCGATCGGCGTCGGCATCCTCTCGGCGGCGCTGAAAAAAGAGGCGCTCGATGCCGACGGGTATGCATCGATGATCGCCAACACCACCAAGCTGAACAAGCCGGGCCGGGCGCTGTCTGCCCTGGCCGGTGTCCATGCCCTGACCGACGTGACCGGCTTCGGCCTGCTCGGCCATCTGCTGGAACTGGCACGGGGCGCGCAACTGGCGGCGCATCTGGAGATGGGCCGCATCCCCTTGCTGCCGCAGGTGCAGGCGCTAGCCGACCAGGGATTCATCACCGGCGCGTCCGGCCGCAACTGGGCCGGTTATGGCCACGACGTGACGTTGGCCGACGCCATCACGCCGGTGCAACAGATGCTGCTGACCGATCCGCAGACCTCCGGCGGCTTGCTGGTGTCCTGTGCGCCGGATGCGGTTGACGCGGTGCTGGCGTTGTTCGCCGCCGAGGGTTTTGCCGATGCGAAGGTCATCGGCGAAATGCGGGCAGCGACAAGCGCCGGCCACGTTGGCGAGGCATGCGACGCAACGGCCGCCGGCATGGCCGGCAAGGTCCATGTCAGCGCCTAGACCACCGCTGGCGACGCCATTACGTCGAATTAGTCAACGGCAGGGCAGCGCGCAAGTCGGATGCCGCTGAACTGCCAGCGCGTGCTGGCGGGGAAGAAATTGCGATAGCTGATGCGAGCGTGTCCCGGCGCGGTCGCCATCGAGCCGCCGCGCAGGACATATTGATTCACCATGAATTTTCCGTTGTATTCGCCCAGCGCGCCGGCTGCAGGCTGATATCCCGGGTAAGGCGCATAGCCGCTGGACGTCCATTGCCATGCCGTGTCGATGGCTTGCGCCAGCCCGGCAGGCGGATTCGCCACCGTCGATTCCCATTCCGCTTCGGTCGGCAAGCGTGCACCCGCCCAGCGGGCGTAGGCATCCGCCTCGAAATACGATATGTGCAGCAACGGTGCGCCTGCATCGAGCCGCTGCAGGCCGTGCAGGCCGAATGCGCACCAGTCATGCCCTGCGTCCCGTTGCCAGTACAGCGGATGCGCCAGCCCGTTGCGGACCACCCAGTCCCATCCCTCGGCCAACCAATACGCCGGTTCGGCATAACCGCCGTCGTCCATGAAGGCGCGATACTGCGCGTTGGTCACCAGATGGGAGGCAATCTCGAATGCTTCGACAAACTGCCGGTGGCGTGGCGTCTCATTGTCGAAGCAAAATCCATCACCGTCGTGACCGATCTGCACGATGCCGGCCGGATGAGCGAGCCATCGCGTTGGTGCCTGATTGCGAGGCGCGACCCAGGCTGCGGCCTGCGTGTGGTTGGCGCTCAGGTAAGCCGGCGTCAGCGGATTCATCGACAGCAGGTGCAGCACGTCGGTAAGAATCAGCTCCTGGTGTTGTTCCTCGTGCTGCAGGCCCAACAACAACAGGTCGGCGATTTCGGCTTGCGCGGCGCTGGTCAGGGCGTTGCTGGAGAAGCTTGCCAGTAGCGAGGCGACACGCCGATCGACGTCCTGGCGATACGCCATGACTTCAGGATGGTCTGGTCGTGAAATCAGGCCACGCTGTGCACGCTGGTGCCGTTCGCCGACGCCGTTGTAATAGGAGTTGTAGAGCATGCGGAAGGCCGGATGGAACGGCGTGAAATCCGGCGTGAAGCGCTCCAGGATGAAGGTTTCGAAAAACCAGGAGGTGTGCGCCAGGTGCCACTTGACAGGGCTGGCGTCCGGCATCGATTGCAGGCAACAGTCTTCCGCTGACAAGGGCGCGGCCAGCGCCATCGACCGGTTGCGCACGGCAGTGAAGCGCCCCTGCAGATCACTTGCCGGCCACATCAGCCGATTGCCTCGACAGGGACGTGCGACCGTACCGCACGCGCATGGCAGACCATGAACCACTGCCGTGGATCGGTCCAGACATGACGCAGGTCGAAGCCGGCACGCTCCAGCAAGGAGGAAAACCCTTGCTGCGTGTATTTGTAGCTGTTTTCGGTATGAATGCGTTCGCCGCTGGCAAAACGACGTTCCCCATCCGGCCAGTGCACCGTCAGCGGCCGCCGCGCCTCCAGGTGCATCTCGATGCGGCTTTCGACCTGGTTGAAGAAAGCGACATGGCGCCAGTCGGCAACATTGAAATCGGCGTCGAGCACGCGATTCAGATGACGCAGCATGTTCAGATTGAAGGCGGCGGTCACGCCGAGCGCATCGTCGTAGGCGGCATTGAGCAGCGCCGGATCCTTGACCAGATCGACGCCGATCAGCAGACCGCCCTCACCTCCCGTGTCGACATTTTCATCGGCATCGGCATCTGGAGCGGCATCGGGAGCGCAGGCGATGGCGATGCGCTGCAAGAAAGCCAGCGCTTGTGGCGGCGTGTAGTTGCCGATCGACGAACCCGGGTAAAAGAAAAGACGCTGCCTGGCATCAACTGCGGCAGGCAAGGCAAGCGATTCGGAAAAATCCATGCCGACGCCGAGCATCGCGATTTTCGGGAACCGCAACCGCAGGCCAGCGACGGCGTCACGCAGGAAATCGACCGAAATATCGACCGGCACATACCGCGCTGGCTGCAATTGCGCAAACAACTGCGCGGCTTTCGCGCAGTTGCCGGCGCCCAGGTCGATCAAGGTGGCGCCAGTGCCGGCCGATGCGGCAATCGCGTCTCCGAATGTTGCAAAGATCGCGGCCTCGGTGCGCGTCGGGTAATACTCGGGCAATGCGCAGATCGCCTCGAACAGCATCGAGCCGAGGTCGTCATAGAGATACTTCGGCGAGGTATGCGCCTGAAGCGCCAACAGACCGTCGGCAAGTTCGCGGCGGATCAGCAGGTCGTCCTGGACATACAACTGAATGAAACGGTCTTGACAGCGGTCTGGCATCGAATGACAGCTCAACGAGGAGCGATGGCTTTTTTGATATGATAGTCGATTAGCTGTATTAACGACGGTCAGACAAAATACTTGCAAATGCGTCATAATTTTTGACGTAAAAATCGCCATGCAGGTGGACCCAAGTCGCGTCATCGCCGCCTGACATTGCCTGCCGATTCCGGTTTTACGTCTGCGCAAGCTTCCATTTTTCGTCTGCATTCACTCTTCTACCCTACAGGAACCGCATGCACTCCCATACTTCATCCGCCCCGCTGTTGAAACGCTTGCGCGCAGGCTGCCTGGTGGCCATCACGGCCGGCATTGCCCTGCTTGGCGCCTGCCCTGCCGTCCAGGCGCAGCAGGTGCTGCGGGTGTCTGCCATTCCCGATGAATCGCCGACCGAACTGCAGCGCAAGTTCAAGCCGCTCGGTGACTATCTGGAAAAGAAACTGGCGATGAAGGTGGAATTCACGCCCGTCACGGACTATGCAGCCTCGGTCGAAGGCCTGATCAACAACAAGCTCGACATGGTCTGGTTCGGTGGCTTCACTTTCGTGCAGGCGAAGGTACGTAGCGGCGGCAAGGTGATCCCGATCGTGCAGCGCGAGGAAGACGAAAAATTCAAGTCGGTCTTCATCACCACCGACAAGTCGATCAAAAGCCTGGCTGATCTGAAGGGCAAGACCTTTACCTTCGGCTCCGAGTCGTCCACGTCCGGCCATCTGATGCCGCGCTCTTCCCTGCTGGCGGCGAAGATCAATCCGGACACGGATCTGAAGCGCATCGCCTTTTCCGGGGCGCATGACGCAACCGCAGCGGCGGTGGCCGGCGGCAAGGTTGATGCCGGCGCGCTGAATATTTCAGTGTGGGAAAAACTGGTGGCGCAATCGAAGGTCGATCCGGCCGTCGTGCGGGTGTTCTACACGACCCCAGGCTATTTCGATTACAACTGGAGCGTGCGCAGCGACATGAATCCGGTGCTACGCCAGAAACTGACCGACGCTTTTCTGTCGTTGAACAAAAACGATCCGCAGGGCAAGGAAATTCTCGACCTGCAGCGTGCCACCCGCTTCATCCCGACCAAGGCGGAAAACTATGCCGATATCGAAGCGGCAGCGCATAACGCCGGCCTGCTGAAATAACGGGTGGTCGCGGTGGTCGCACCGCCGCATTGCCCTCTAGCGCATGACCTACTTTCTCGACAGCCTCACGGTACGACATCCGGGCGGCGCCGGCGCAGCGCCGGCGCTGGACGCAATCGACCTGACGATTGCCCCGGGCGAGCAGATCGCCCTGATCGGGCCCTCGGGCGCTGGCAAGACCACGCTTCTGCATACACTGGCGCTGGCCCGGCAGCCGTCGGCCGGTCGCCTGCGGGCCTTCGGTGGTTCCCCCTGGTCGCTCTCGAGCGCAGCGCGCCATGCATTGCGTGCCCGCTTGTTTCTGGCGCCGCAGACGCCGCCGCTGCCACCGCGCCAGCGCGTGGTCAGCGCCGTGCTGGCCGGGCGACTGCCGCAATGGAGCCTGTGGCATGCAATCCGCTCGCTGGTGCGGCCGGCTGATCCACAGGCCGCCTTCGACGCTCTGGCGCGATTCAATCTGCAGCACAAGCTGTATGCACGGGTCGACCGATTATCGGGTGGCGAGCGCCAGCGTTGCGCGCTGGCGCGGCTGATGATGTCGGATGCGCGCCTGCTGCTGATCGACGAGCCGCTGTCGGCGCTCGACCCGACCCTGGCGCTGCAGACCCTGGCCGTGTTGCAGGGCGAGGCGCGGCGGCGGGACGCCACGCTGGTCTGCAGCCTGCATCAGGTCGACCTGGCGCTGGCGCATTTTCCGCGCATCGTTGCCTTGCGCAGCGGCCGGATCGTCTTCGATCTGCCGCGCGAGCAGGTCACCCGGGCGATGATCACGGCGCTGTACGACAATGCCGAGGCGGGCGCGATCGGCGAAGCAGCAGTGCCGGCGGTGCCGGGTACCGTGCGGCGGCCCGACGACGCCGGCGCCGAGGTTGCCGTAGCGTCGGTGATCGTCAGCATTCCCCGTTGCTAGCTGACTGCATGCCCGGCCTGCCTGTGACCACATCCCGCTTCGCCCCTGCCGACCCGGCGTGGCGCGGACGGGTCCTGCTCACCTTCGTCGTGCTGGCCATCCTGTGGCCGATGCTGCAGGCGAGCGAATTCAAGCCCTGGGAGTTGATCGAGGCCCAAAGCCTGCGCGCCACGGGCCGCTTCCTGGCAGGATTTTTCCCGCCGACGCTGACCCGGGAGTTCCTCGGCATTGCCCTGGAAGCGACCTGGCAGACGGTGGCCATGGCCAGTGCCGGCATGGCGCTGGCCATGCTGGGCGCCATTCCCATGACGCTGCTGGTCACGGAGCGGCTGTCGATTTCGCGCCTGGGCACCGGTCGCATGGGCGCCCTGCCCATGCTGGTGCGGCAAGTGGTGCGCTGGTTGCTGATCCTGTTGCGCAGCGTGCCGGAACTGGTGTGGGCGCTGCTGTTGGTGCGCATCATCGGCCTCGGGCCGACGGCGGGCGTGCTGGCGATCGCGCTGACCTATTGCGGCATGCTCGGCAAGGTCTATGCGGAAATTCTCGAATCAACCGAAGCCCATGCCACCGATACCCTGCTGCGCAACGGCAGCGGCCGCCTGGTAGCCCTGCTCTATGGCGCCTTGCCGGATGCGGCGTCGGAACTGGTTTCATACACCATCTATCGCTGGGAATGTGCAATCCGCGGTTCGGTAGTGATGGGTTTTGTCGGCGCTGGCGGCCTCGGGCAGCGCCTGGACGAATCGATGAAAATGCTGGCCGGTGGTGAAGTGTCGACCATGTTGATCATCTTCGTGCTGCTGGTGGCCGCGGCCGACGTCGTCAGCCGGATGCTGCGCGGGCGGCTGTCATGAAGACGCCGCTGATGCCTTCGCCGCACCAGGTGATGCCGGAAAATCCCACCGTGCCGCCGTCGATGCCGCCACTGCGCTGGTCGACCTTGCTGCTGTTGTTCGGTTTGTGCGCGCTGGTGGCGGCGAGCGTCTGGAGCCTGCCGTGGAAGCTGCGGGATTTCTTCAGCGCCGAGGCAGTGCGCACCACGGCCGAATTCCTGCGTGGCTTCGCGCCGCCCGACCTCGCGCCGAATTTCTTGCGCAAGACGGCAATGGCGACCCTGGAGACCGTGTCGATGTCGGCGCTCGGCACGCTGATCGCCGCCATCCTCGGCCTGCTGCTGGCGCTGCCGGCCAGCGGCCGCTTCGGCCTGCCGCCGCGTCGCCTGGTGCGCGGCGTGCTCAATGTGCTGCGCGCGATTCCGGAGCTGGTATGGGCCTCGATCCTCCTGATCGCCGCCGGCCTCGGACCTTTTGCAGGCACCCTGGCGCTGGCCGCGCACACCACCGGCGTGCTTGGCCGCCTGTTCGGGGATGCCCTGGAAAACGGCTCGCCAGCGCCCGAGGCGGCATTGCGCAACAATGGCGCCATGCCGATGGCGGCGTTTCTGTATGCAACCCTGCCGCAGACGATGCCGCAGATGATTTCCTATACCCTCTATCGCTGGGAAAACAACATTCGTGCCGCCGCGATCCTTGGCGTGGTCGGTGCCGGCGGCCTGGGCCAGATGTTGAAATATCACCTGTCGCTGTTCCAGATGCAGCAGGCCGCGACGGTCATCCTGGCCATGTTGTTGCTGGTGGCCGTGGTCGATGCGATCAGCTTCCGGTTGCGGCGCATCATGACCGGCTGAGCACCGCGAATCCCGTTTTCAATCCATCCAATTTTTTCCTGATCGGCAAATCCGACAATGCTCGAACTGCGCAAGCTCAACAAGGGATATGCCAACGGCCGCCAGGTGCTGGCCGATCTCGATTATGTTCTGGAGGCAGGCGAATTCGTGGCGGTGATGGGAGATTCGGGTGTCGGCAAATCCACCTTGCTCAACCTGATCGCCGGCCTCGACACGGCCGACAGCGGCGCGATCCTGATCGATGGCGTCGACATTGCCGGCCTGTCCGACGAAGCCGCGACAAGGCTGCGGCGTAGCCATTTCGGTTTCGTCTTCCAGGCCTTCCACGTGCTGCCGCACCTGAGCTTGCTGCAAAATGTCAGCCTGCCGCTGCTGCTCAACGCGGCGCCTCTGGAACGGGCGCAGACGATGCTGGAGGCCGTCGGGCTCGGCACCCGCAGCCATGATTTTCCGCGGCAGTTGTCGGGCGGCGAGATGCAGCGGGTGGCGATTGCCCGGGCGCTGGTGCACCGGCCTCGTCTGGTGCTGGCGGACGAGCCGACCGGCAATCTGGATCCCGAGACGGCGCATGAGGTGTTGCTGCTGTTGCGCGCGGAGTTGAAAGCCAGCGGCGCCTCGGCGCTGATGGTGACGCATTCCCAGGCAGCCGCGGCGATGGCCGACCGCACCGTGATCCTGAGCCGCGACGGCCTGCATCCGGCGCCGTCGGCATGAGCGGTTCAACCGCAACTGCCAGGCAGGCCGACGGGAGCGGCGCGCGACTGTCATCGTCATCGCTGTCGCGCTGGTTGCTGGGCGGCGAATGGCGCGCCCACCCGGTGCGGGCGCTGGTCGCCATTGCCGCCATCGCGCTCGGTGTCGGCCTGGGTTTTGCGATCGACCTGATCAACGGTGCGGCCTACACCGAATTCTCGGCGGCGGTGCGCAGTCTCTCGGGCCAGTCCGACCTGCAGGTGCGCGGCGCCCAGCCGACGTTCGACGAAAGCCTGTTCCCGAAGCTGGTCGCATTGCCCGATGTCGCCCTGGCCAGCCCGGTGCTGGAAGTCGATGCCCTGGTCGAAGGCCAGCGCAGCCCGTTGAAGATCATCGGCATGGATGTGTTTCGCGCGGCCCGCATCTCGCCGGACCTGATCGGCGTGCCGCAAGGAGAAAAGCCGTTCGACCTGCTGGCCGACGACGCGCTCTTCTTGTCTCCGGCGGCGATGACGTGGCTCAAGGTCGCCGCCGGCGATACGGTCCGGCTGCAGGTCGGTACCGACACGGTCGGACTGCGGGTGGCCGGTGGCCTGGTGCGGGCCCGTGCCGGCCAGCGCATCGGCGTCATGGACCTGGGTGCGGCGCAGTGGCGGCTGGGACGGCTCGGCCAGTTGTCCTGGATCGACCTGCAACTGGCGCGCGGCATCGACCGCGCGGTCTTTCGCCGGAATCTGCCGGCGCGACTGGCCGCGCCGATCGTCGTCACCGGCATTGCCGACCAGGAAAGCCGCACCGACAACATGTCGCGCGCCTACCGCGTCAACCTGAACGTGCTGGCCCTGGTGGCATTGTTCACCGGCGCCTTTCTGGTGTTCTCGACCCAGGCGCTGTCGGTGATCCGGCGCCGGCCGCAACTCGCGCTGCTGCGGGTGATCGGCGTGACGCGCGGGCAGTTGTTGCGGCAGATCTTGCTTGAGGGCGGCTTGCTGGGCGTGGCCGGCGCGGTGCTCGGTCTGGCCGGCGGCTATGGGATCGCCGCGACTGCCCTGCATTTTTTCGGTGGCGACCTGGGCGGCGGTTATTTTCCCGGCGTGCAGCCGAGCGTGCAGTTCGCGCCGGTCTCGGCACTGATCTTTTTCCTGCTTGGCACCGTCATTGCGGTGTTGGGAAGTCTGGCGCCGGCCTGGGAGGCGGCCCATGCGCCGCTGGCGCCTGCCTTGAAGTCCGGCAGCGAGGATGCCTCGCTCACGCGCCTGGGCCGCGCCTGGCCGGGTCTGGCATGCCTGGCACTCGGAGCGGTGCTGACCCAGGCGCCACCGGTGGCGAATCTGCCGATCTTCGGTTACATCGCCGTGGCGCTGATCCTGATCGGTGGCATTGCCCTCATGCCGCGCCTGGCAGCACTGGTGTTCGCCGGACTGGCGCGTTGCTGGCCGGCGCGGTTGGGCGGCGCGTTGCCGATGCTGAGCCTCGGGCGGCTGGCCAATGCGCCGAATCAGGCATCGATTGCGCTCGGTGGCGTGCTCTCCAGCTTCTCCCTGATGGTGGCGATGGCGATCATGGTGTCGAGCTTCCGGGTATCGGTGGATGACTGGCTGCAGCATCTCCTGAGTGCCGATCTGTATGTGCGCTCTGCCGCCAGCGGCGAGACCGGCTCACTCTCTCCTGCGCAGCAACAGGCGATCGCCGCGCTGCCCGGCGTGCAGCGGGCGGACTTCCTGCGCTCCTCGCTCCTGAGCCTGGACGCAGCCCAACCGCCGGTGGCGATCGTCGCGCGGGCAGTCGACATCGACGATCCGGCAAAGGCGCTGCCACTGACGGAGGCGGTGCTGACGCGCGATGCCTTGCGCCAGGGCTTGCAGGATGGGAACGCCCTGCCGGCCTGGATCTCGGAAGCGATGGTCGACCTGTATCGCTGGTCACCGGGACAGACGGTGCAACTTGCCATCGGCGGCAGGCCGCACCGGTTCCTGATCGCCGGCGTCTGGCGTGACTATG
>JAYTLK010000255.1:0-25311 GCA_043729515.1 Herminiimonas sp. | reverse complement strand
TTCAAGGTCATCAAGCTCGACCGCAAGCGTAACAACGTCGTTCTGTCGCGCCGCGCCGTCATCGAAGCTTCGATGGGCGAAGAGCGCCAGAAGTTGATGGAAACCCTGAAGGAAGGCACCGTCGTCAACGGTATCGTCAAGAACATCACCGACTACGGCGCGTTCGTGGATCTGGGCGGCATCGATGGTCTCTTGCACATCACCGACCTGGCATGGCGTCGGGTGCGTCACCCGTCGGAAGTGCTTACCGTTGGCCAGGAAATCACGGCCAAGGTCCTGAAGTACGATCAAGAGAAGAACCGCGTTTCGCTGGGCGTGAAGCAGCTGGGCGACGATCCGTGGACCGGTCTGTCACGTCGTTATCCGCAAAGCACCCGCCTGTTCGGCAAGGTCACCAACCTGACCGACTACGGCGCATTCGTCGAAGTCGAGCAGGGCATCGAAGGCCTGGTGCACGTGTCGGAGATGGACTGGACCAACAAGAACGTGGCGCCGAACAAGGTCGTGCAGTTGGGCGATGAAGTCGAAGTCATGGTCCTGGAAATCGACGAAGAGCGTCGCCGGATCAGCCTGGGCATGAAGCAGTGCAAGGCAAACCCATGGGACGATTTCGCGATCACCCACAAGAAGGGCGACAAGGTCCGTGGCGCCATCAAGTCGATCACCGACTTCGGTGTCTTCATCGGCCTGGCTGGCAACATCGACGGCTTGGTGCACCTGTCGGACCTGTCGTGGACCGAGACCGGCGAAGAAGCCGTGCGTCGCTTCAAGAAGGGCGATGAGCTCGAAGCCATCGTGCTGGCGATCGATGTCGAGCGTGAGCGTGTGTCGCTGGGCGTCAAGCAGCTCGAAGGCGATCCGTTCAATAATTTCGCGGCCATGAACGACAAGGGTTCGCTGGTGTCGGGCGTCGTGAAATCGGTCGAACCGAAGGGCGCCGTGATCCAGTTGTCGGAAGAGGTCGAAGGCTACCTGCGTGCCTCGGAAATCTCGAGCGACCGTGTGGAAGATGCCGGCACGCACCTGAAAGTGGGCGACAAGGTCGATTGCATGGTCATCAACATCGACCGCAAGGCGCGTGGCATCCAGTTGTCGGTCAAGGCGAAAGACAATGTCGAGACCAAGGAAGCCATGCAGAAGATGTCGACGGCGTCGGATGCGAACATCGCCTCCGGCACCACCAGCCTGGGCGCGCTGCTCAAGGCCAAGCTCGACAACAAGAGCTGATTTGCCCTGCCGCCGATGTTGCCCTCATCGGGCGATGCCGGTGGCGAATTCCGGTTCAATTAACAAAGGTCACGCCTGTCCATGACAAAATCGGAATTGATCGCGTTGCTCGCCGAGCGGTACCCGCAACTGGTTGCCAAGGACGCGGATTACGCGGTCAAGACGATTCTCGACGCGATGATCGGCGCACTGGCCGGTGGCCAGCGCATCGAGATCCGGGGTTTTGGCAGCTTTGCACTGAACAGCCGGCCGCCGAGGATCGGGCGTAATCCGAAGTCGGGCGACCGGGTCATGGTGCCGGAGAAGCGGGTGCCGCATTTCAAGCCGGGCAAGGATCTGCGCGAGCGGGTCGATGCCATGGTCGGGCAACCGATTCGGGACGATTGAACCGGTTTTACCGGACTGACGCATCCGCGACCCTGTGAGGTCGCACCAGAAACGGCATCTTCGGATGCCGTTTTTTTTCACGTACAATTCCGGGACTTCGCGCCGCCAGACGCCAGATGCCAACGCCAATGCCAACGCCAATGCCAACGCCAACGCAACCGCAAACGCCAACGCCAACGCCAACGCCAACGCCAACGCCAACGCCAACGCCAACGCCAACGCAAACGCAAACGCCAACGCAGACATTCACCCAGGACCTTCACAATGAAACTGCTCTTCCGGCTGATCGCCGCATTCGTCTTCATCGTTTTTTTCGGCTTTGCTTTGAAGAACACGCAGGAAGTGATCCTGAGTTTTTTCCTCGGCTATGAAATTCGCGGCCCGCTGGTGATCCTGCTGCTGGCGTTTTTTGCCGCTGGCGCAGTGCTGGGCGTGCTGGCAATGTTGCCGATGTTGTTTCGCCATCGGCGTGAACTGACACGGCATAAAAAACAGATCACCACGCTGCAGCAGGAACAGGAAGCCCAGGTGCTGGCGCGTGCCCAGGCGCCGCGTCCGGACGGACTCGGCCAGTGATGCTGCCTTCAACCGATCGTCACATGCCTTACGGGAACCCGACGCATGGAATTTGAAACCTGGTGGCTGCTTGGCATACCGATCTTTTTCGGTCTCGGCTGGATCGCCGCCCGGGTTGACATCCGTCAGCTGGTGTCGGAGTCGCGCAGCCTGCCGCGCGGCTATTTCAAGGGCTTGAATTTTCTGCTCAACGAACAGCCGGACAAGGCGATCGATGCCTTCATCGAGATCGTCAAGCTTGATCCGGAAACCGCCGAACTGCATTTTGCGCTTGGGAACCTGTTCCGCCGCCGCGGCGAAACCGAGCGCGCCATTCGCGTGCATCAGAATTTGCTGGCGCGGCCGGACCTGCCGCTGGAACATCAGGTCCATGCGCAGTACGAACTTGGCCAGGATTATCTGAAGGCCGGTCTGCTGGACCGTGCAGAAGAGACCTTCAACCTGCTGGTCGATACCCAATACAGCGCCCAGGCCCGACGCGCTCTGCTGGAAATCTATCAGCGAGAAAAGGAGTGGACGCGCGCCATCGATGCGGCCCATGCCTTGCAGGAGTCAGGTGCCGGTGGTCGGCAAAAAGAAATCGCGCAGTTTTATTGCGAGCTGGCGCAGGACGAGCTGGTGCATACCGATCCCGATGCGGCGCTGCAGATGCTGGAAAAAGCGCTCGCCGCTGATCGCAAGAACGTGCGCTCGACGCTGCTGACCGGCGACGCCTACCTGGCAAAGGGCGACGTCGAAGCCGCGCTCATGGCGTGGCGCCGGGTCGAGCATCAAAGCGTGCCCCATGTGGCGCTGGTGGCCCAGCGTCTGATGGATGGCTACCGGACCGTGGGCCGGCCGCAGGAGGGCCTGAACCTGCTGCGCTCGTACATGGCCGAGGCCTCGTCGATCGATCTGCTGGAAGTGGTCTTCAAGGCCGTGCTGGAGCTCGAAGGCGTGGAGGCGGCAAATCAATTGGTGAGCGCCGAACTGCGCCGCATGCCGACCTTGCTCGGGCTTGACAAGCTGCTCGAAGCGCGGCTGATGGGCGCGGCACCCGAGGTGCGGCCGGAGCTCTCCGTGGTGCAGAACCTGGTGCATGGATACACGCAGAAGCTGGCGCGCTACCAGTGCAGCCGCTGCGGATTCAAGGCGCGCCAGTTCTACTGGCAATGCCCGGGCTGCAGCCAGTGGGAAACCTATCCCCCGCGGCGCACCGAAGAATTGAATGTGATGAACTGAAATGGCCACGACCACACCGATGACGACCGCCGCTTCAGCGCCTGCAGTGATCATGGCCGCTGGAGTCGGCACCGCGGCCACAGGCACCGGTGCAGCGTCGCTTGCCGATGCCCGCGTTCTGGTGGCAGGTGACGTCATGCTCGACCGCTACTGGTTCGGTGAAGTCAACCGCATTTCGCCAGAAGCGCCGGTGCCGGTGGTGCGCGTGTCGCGCCGGGAGGACCGTCTGGGCGGTGCAGCCAATGTGGCGCGCAATGTCGCTGCCCTGGGCGCGGCGGCAGCGCTGCTCGGCGTGGTGGGCACCGACGAAGCCGGCGACATGGTCGAGCAGCTGTTGCGCGAGGCAGCCATCGACGCCCGCCTCAATCGCGATCCGGCGATTTCCACCATCATCAAGTTGCGCGTCATCGGACGTCAGCAACAACTCCTGCGCATCGATTTCGAGGAAGCGCCGAGCGACGCCGTCCTGCGCGACAAACTGACCCAGTTCAACATGCTGGCGGCGCAATACGATGTGCTGGTCCTGTCGGACTATGCCAAGGGCAGCCTGGTGAACGTGCGCGAAATGATCGCCACCGGCCGGCGGCTCGGCAAGACGGTGCTGGTCGACCCGAAGGGCGAGGATTTCACGCCGTACGCCGGCGCATCGCTGCTGACGCCCAACAAGTCGGAATTGCGAACCGTGGTCGGCGCCTGGAGCAGCGAGGCGCATCTGACGGAAAAGGCACAGCAACTGCGTAGCTCGCTGCATCTGGACGCCTTGCTGGTGACCCGCTCGGATGAGGGCATGACGCTCTACAGCGCGGAGGAGGTGCTGCATCTGCCGGCGCAAGCGCGGGAGGTCTACGACGTCTCTGGCGCCGGCGACACCGTCATCGCAACCTTCGCCGTGATGCTCGCGGCCGGCCGCTCGCTGGCCGAGGCAGCGATCATGGCCAACCGTGCCGGCGGTATCGTCGTCGGCAAGCTTGGCACGGCAACCGTGACGCGGGACGAGTTGTTCGTTTGATATTTTTTGACATCGGTTGGCCCGTACGCCGGAGGCATGTCAACCGTTTTCCGGTGGATGCGTTGAATTCTCATCGACGACCCTTGCGGCCTCATGACCGGCACCGACAGGCGTTGACACCCGTTCCATCCTTGCTTCACATCCGCATCAATCCATCCCTGATGTCACCCGACGTCGCTTTCGGAGAAACTCATGCTCAAGAAATTGCTTGCCGCAGTCGCAGTACTGGTCGCATCCATCGGTTTTGCTTTCGCACAGGTTGACGTCAACAAGGCGGATCAGGCGGCGCTGGACGGCGTCAAGGGCATCGGCCCGTCGATCTCGAAAAAAATCATCGACGAGCGCGCCAAGGGCGGTAACTTCAAGGACTGGATGGACTTCGAGACACGCGTCAAGGGTGTCGGCGCCAAGAATGCAGCGAAGATGTCGGCCGCCGGCCTGACGGTCAATAACCAGCCGCTGGCCGGATCGCCTGCCACGGCAGCCGCGCCGGCCAAGGGCAAGAAGGAAGCGAAAGCTGCGACGTCGACGTCGGTTGCACCGACTGCTGCTGCAACTGCCACTGCTGCCGCACCGGCCGCACCGGCTGCGCCGGCAGCATCGGCAGCGACCAAGGCATCGGCTGCACCCGCCGCAGTCAAGGCGTCGACTTCTGCGACAAGCACCAAGGCGGCGAACGCATCGGCTGCGGCAAATGCGCCGACGGCGACCGCCACGCCAGCATCGGCGACAGCACCGACGAAAAAATAAGACGCGCCTGTCGTTTCACTGTCGCACCACGTGGTGCGAAACAGCGCCCCGCCACAGTTTTCGCGGGGCGTTTCTTCGGTTGCACTGCCGGGAGCAATGCCGCCCGCAAGTCGCGCAGCGTCGTGGTGTCCGGCCCTTGTCAACACCGCACCGGCGCAGCGTCTACAATGGCGGTTTTCTTGCAGCCAAAGACGCACACCATGGCTTACCTGACACTCGAAGACACGATCGGCAATACACCGCTGGTCCAATTGCAGCGCCTGCCCGGCGACGATGCCCGCCGCCGCAACAACATCATTCTCGGAAAAATGGAAGGCAACAATCCGGCCGGATCCGTCAAGGACCGGGCTGCGCTGTCAATGATCACCCATGCCGAGGCGCGTGGCGACATCAAGCCGGGCGACACCCTGATCGAAGCCACCAGCGGCAACACCGGCATCGCCCTGGCGATGGTCGCGGCCACGCGTGGTTACAAGATGGTGCTGCTGATGCCGGAGAACCTGTCCGAGGAGCGGCGCCAGAGCATGGCCGCCTATGGCGCCCGCATCGTCCTGACACCAAAGACCGGCGGCATGGAGTATGCCCGCGATCTGGCCGAACAGATGGAGAAATCGGGCGACGGCATCATCCTCGACCAGTTCGCCAATCCCGACAATTCCTTGGCGCATTATGACACCACCGGTCCGGAGATCTGGCGTGACACCGATGGGCGCGTCACGCATTTCGTCAGCGCCATGGGCACCACCGGCACCATCATGGGCGTGTCGCGCTATCTGAAAGAGCGCAACGAAGCGGTGTGCATCATCGGTGCCCAGCCGGAGGAAGGCTCGCAGATTCCGGGCATTCGCAAGTGGCCGGAAGCCTATCTGCCGAAGATCTTTGACCGCAGTCGCGTCGATCAGGTCGAGAATGTCAGCCAGACCGCAGCCGAAGTAATGGCGCGGCGCATGGCGATCGAGGAAGGCATCTTTTGCGGAATGTCGGCCGCCGGCGCCTGTGAAGTCGCACTGCGCATTTCATCGACGGTGGAAAACGCGACCATCGTCTTCATCGTCTGCGATCGTGGTGACCGCTACCTGTCGACCGGATTGTTTCCCGCCTGAGACGGCAGCCGGCGTCACGCCTGGCGTGGTCTGCCGAGCGCCTGCCAGCCCGCCAGGCCGAGGCGGCGCAAGGTCGCGATGTTGTTGTCGACGATCGCATCCGGATCGGGAAAGGCAGCCACGGCGCGTTCGATGCTGGCCTCGCGCAGCAGATGCAGCATCGGATACGGCGAGCGGTTGGTGTAGTTGTCGATGGCGTCGTGTTCGCAGTCGGCGAACACGTAATCCGGATGAAAGCTCGCCACCTGCAGCACACCGCGCAACCCGAGCCGCTTGACGATGCGATCAGCCGACTTCAGGAATGCGTTGTAGTCGATGAAGTCACTCAGCACCTGCGGATGGATCAGGAGCGTGGTGTCGGTGGTTTGCGGATCGGTCGCCTTGAGGAACTGCAGTTCGGCCTCCAGGTCAGCGGCCAGTGCAGCGGTATCGATGGCGGTGCTGACGGCGTAGCGCACTTGTCCGCGTCGATGCACGGCTTTTGCGAACGGGCACAGATTCAAACCGATCACGGCGTTTTCCAGCCAGGCGCGGGTGGCCTCGATGACGGGGTCGGTGTTTGTCGTGGGCAGAGAAGACATCACCTGATTTTCCCACACACAGGCGCGGCGGTACCCGCATTGCGTTACATCGCTTCCAATCACACTTTACCGGACCGGATCGAACGATGGCCATCAAAGCAACGATATACAAGGCGGAAGTCCAGATCGCCGACATGGACCGGCATTATTACCAGACCCATCAGCTGACGCTGGCGCGGCATCCGTCGGAGACCGACGAGCGCATGATGATCCGGGTGCTGGCCTTCATCCGCCATGCCAGCGAGAATCTCGCTTTCGGCAAGGGCATCAGCGCCGACGATGAACCCGATCTGTGGCAGATGGACCTGACCGGCGCCATCGAATGGTGGATCGAAGTCGGCCAACCGGACGAGAAACGCATCCTGAAAGCCTGTGGCCGTGCGGCGCAGGTGGTGATCTATACCTACAGCAGCAATGCAGCGATCTGGTGGGGTCAGGTCGGCAGCCGCATCGACCGGGCAAAGAATCTCACGGTGATCAACATCGCCGCCGCCACCAGTCAGGCCCTGGCGAAATTCGCCCAGCGCAACATGCAGTTGCAGGTCACGGTGCAGGACGGGCAGGTATGGGTGACGTCGAATGACGAGACGGTGGAGATCGTGTTCACGGTCTTGAAGGCAGCAGCGCCGGCACGCTGAATACGCGGCCGGCGCTTTTTTCTAACATGCGGGAACGGTGTCATCCCATCCCTGTACTCGCTGAAAGGCCTCAGCGGGCGATCCGTCGCGGTCGCATCATGGCGCAGGCCGCGTGCGATACGCGCTTACCGCAGCGGCGGTTTCGTTGAGCCTGCGGGCATTGTCGCTGGTGCTTGGCGTTCCCATTGCCAGACCGTTGTAGTTCAGGTTCGGATTCGAAAAGTATTGCAGCCGCGGGCAACCCGGGCTGCAGTTATAGGCCATGATCGTGCGCCAGCTGGGCGATGAACTGGTGCTCTGATAGCCATGCGCATAGGTCGCCACGCCGGGCGAGGCATTGAGCGGGTCATGATCGAGGCCCATGTTGTGCCCGATCTCGTGCGCAAACGAGTAATACCCTGTCGCACAGCCGGAATGGACGACTGAATAAGCAGAACCGGCGCTCGGCCCGACATAGCCGTAGCCGCAGTAATCGCTGTGCGTGGTCAGCATGACGACCACGTCCGCGCCGACGGCCGTGCGTTGCTGTGCGACGGCCGCATTGTTTGCCAGATCACTCAACATCGTCAGGAAGGTCTTGCCGTCCTCGACATAGTTGATCTGTGTTGCGGCCACCAGGTTCATCTTGATGTTGACGCCGCTGTTCGCGTAGGCCTGGTTGGTTTCGGCCACGGCCAGCGCAATCAGGCCGTTGACGTCGCCGGTCACGCTCAGGATCGAGGGTGGATACACGACCATGACATCAATCTGGCTCGGACCGGCCGGGATGGGTGTCGGTGTCGGTGGAGGGGGCAGTATTGGAGTCGGTGTCACGCCGCCACCCGAGGGCGGCTTCGTGCGCCGGTCCGCTGTCTGTTGCGGATGGTCCGCCGGGAAACCGGCATGATCGATCTCGATGAATGCATGCTTGCCGTTGCCGACCGATTCGATCTTGTACATCGCGCCGTTGTCGCGCACGGTACCGGTGATTTTTCCGTTGTTGACGACGAGGATTGCCGTGCCTTGCATCTCCGGCAGGGTTCCATACCAGACAAACGACGTCGGGCCGACCGATTCGATTTTGGTTTTGGTGTAAGTCAGTACGCGCGTCGGGTTCACCGGAATCTGCACGCTGTCGCCTGCGAGTGCATCGACATCGATGTGAACCAGTTTCACGTTGGCCGTCGTCTTGTCCTTCTTGATGCGTTCGAGGTGCTTCGATTGCGTGACATCAGCCGTCTGCGCCAGATCGCCCGGCGTGTGGCTGAACAGGCCCTTGGCGTTGCCTGCGAAAGCGCTCGATGCAGGCATCGCTGCCAATGCCATTGCGGCCGCGGCAGCAATGGTCAGGTGGCGCAAGCCACTCCAACGGTCACCGCAAGTCGCATGATGGATTTTGAGTGCATCCGAAGCAGAGGCGCGCTGCAAGCCGTTCAGGCGGATGCTTCGTTTTGAGGCAACAAGTTTCTTCACTGAATTCCCCTGGTAGGTTCTGGTCACGGACGAGATGCTTTGTCCGGAAACCGATCTTGCTAGGGAGAAGATATTCTCTGAAGAATTATTAGTATGCAGGGCGCTTTGGTTTGATCAGCGCGCAGCACCGCGCGCCACGCGTACCGCCCGGCCCAGGTCAACTACCGACATCGCATAAAAATAACTGCGGTTGTACTGCGTGATCGCAAAAAAATTATTAGCCCCAAGCCAATATTCTGTTGCCTCAGAACCATTTTGCAGATCGACCAGGCCGAAGCGCATGTCGGCTGGCGGCAGGATGCGCGGCGTCACGCCACCATCGATCAATTCATCGAGCGTGTATTTCGCTTCCAGACCCTGGTTGATGAAGCCGGGCCAGGCGGCCCCCGAAGCGTTCGTTACATTCGCCGGGAACACGATCGGCTCCCCTGATTTCCAGCCATGCTGCACCAGGAAATTTCCTACGCTGCCGATGGCATCGATCGGAGAGGTGCGCAGGTCGATGCGGCCGTCGCCATCGAAGTCGAGTGCGAACTGGCGCAGGCTGCCTGGCATGAACTGGGCCCAGCCGATCGCCCCGGCATAGGAACCCAAAAGAGAAAACGGATCGATGCCGGCTTCCCTTGCAAACAGCAGCGTGTTCTCCAGCTCACTTTGGAAATAGGCGGTGCGGGCTGCGCGGTTCGGTGTGTCCGGATAGGCGAAGGCGAGGGTGGTGATGGCGTCCAGCACCCGGAAGTTGCCGGTGTTGCGGCCATAGACCGTCTCGACGCCGATGATGCCGATGATGATCTCTGCCGGCACGCCGAAGCGGGCTTCGGCACGCGCCAGCGCCTCCGCATGCCGGTTCCAGAAAGCCACGCCAGCATTGATGCGCACCTGCTCGACGAAGCGGGCGCGATAGGCCTGCCAGTTCTTCGGGCGGCCGGGCGGGGCCGGTTTGATCAGCTGGATGGCGCTGTCGACATACTGCGTCTGGCGCAGGATCGCTTCCAGTTCAGGCCGGCTGAAGCCATCCCGGGCCACCAGCTGATCGATGAAGGCGGAGACGCCCTGCCATTGCAGGAAATTGGCGAACTCGCCTTCGACGACGTTCTGGCGGCGGGCGCTGGCATTGCCATCAGCGGCAATCGCGCTGGTGGCGCCGATGGCGGACAAGGCGATGGCGGCAGCCAGCAAGAGATTGCGTGCGGCGTGCCGCAGGTGCTGCGAAAAATGAATGGTCGGTGTCATGAGGCGGCGGACAAAAGGGATTTCAGTTGTTTGATGAGACGCATCCGGTGCGTGCCGCGCAACAGGCTGTCACGCCCGTAGCGCAGCGACTCCAGCAGATGCAGGAAACGCATGGCGGCGGCCTGTTGCGCCAGGGTCGGCAGGTTGTTGCTGGCCTCGATGCGGGCCGCGAAATCACGCGGGCCCTCATGCGCACCCCGTGCCAGTCCACGCCTTGCAAGGCGCTGGCAGAAGCGCCGATACAGCCGCTCGACGGGATCAGGCGAAGATCGGCGCCACAGCAGCGGCGTGAACACCATCAGCATCACGATGCTGCCCGCGCCAGCCATCAACAGCGTCAGCGTGGCCCAGTCGACGCGGTCGAAACCGGCCGATTGCAATAGAGTACGCTGGCGCTCCGGCGTGTAGTTCAGCACCCATTGATTCCAGCCATTGCCAAGCGCATCAAGTCGATTGCCCAGAATTGCCATGACCGAGGTGCGCCGCAAGTCGAGCTGCAGGAAGCCATCGAAGGTCTGGGGCAGGTCGGCCGGGCTGCCGTTGCGCTCGATGCGTTCCGGAGCCACCGCCGACGTCGGATCGACCCGCACCCAGCCGCGCCCGCGCAGCCAGACCTCGGCCCAGGCATGGGCGTCCGACTGGCGCACCGTCAGGTAGCCATCGACCGGATTCTGCTTGCCGCCCTGATAACCGGTGACGACGCGCGAGGGAATGTCGAGCGCGCGCATCAGCACGACGAACGCGCTGGCATAGTGCTCGCAAAACCCGGCCCGGGTTTCGAACAAAAAATCATCGATTGCATCGCGGCCCAGCAATGGCGGCGAAAGGGTATAGCGAAACGGCTGATCGTGAAACAGTGCGAGCACCGTCTGCACCAGCGCGGCATTGTCGTCGGTCTGGTTGCGCAGCTTCGCAGCCAGGGCATGGGTCTGTGGATTGAACCCCGGCGGCAGGTCGAGCCAGTCCTGCAGCGACAGCGGATCCTGATCCGGCTGCAAGGCGAAGCGCGTCACCGAAGCGAGGTCGTAGCGGACCCGCTCTGCCACCGGCCGGGATGCCACCAGTTGCATCTCCTGCGTCACGACGCTGGTGTAGTCGGAGAACTGCGGCGCCGCAGCGGGCAGGTCGAGCGCATACAGCCAGCGCTGGTTGCTCGCCTCCTGCGTGATCTGATAACGCACCGGCGGACCGCGCCGCACGACCGTCACGTTCTGCGGCGGGCCACTCTGCAGCCGCAGTTTGCTCCAGGACCGGCCATCGTAACTGCCCAGCACCACGCCGCGCCAGTACAACGCATCGCGCGGTGGCAGCGGATCGAGAAAGCGCGCCCGAAACGTCACTTCTTCCGACAGCGCCAGCTTTGCGATATTGCCCGGCGCCATGGTCTCGGACATGCCGGTGCGTCCCGCCTGGGCATCGTTCGGCATGCCCCAGAGCGGCCCCTGGATGCGCGGAAAGAGGAAGAACAGCACCAGCGTCAAGGGCAGCGCCAGGCCAACGATGGTGGCGCACAGTCGCAGGCGCTGGCCAAGGGCGGGCACCGTGCCGGTGTATTGATAGGACAGTTGCGTGGTGAAGATCGCGATGGTCGCGGCCAGCATCATCAGTGCCGTGCCGAAGCTCTGCGAATAGAACAGATTCGTCAGCATCAGAAAAAACCCGAGGCAGACCGCCACGAACAGATCGCGCCGGGACCGCATCTCCAATAGCTTGAAGGTCAACAGCAGCACCAGCAGGGCGACACCGGCATCCCGGCCGGTAAAGCTCTGAAAGCTGGCATACACGCCCGGCAGGGCCAGCAAGGCCATTGGCAGCAGCAGCCAGCGCGGCGGCAGTCGCTCGCCGCGCAGCGTGATCCAGGCCCGCCAGCCGAGCATGGCCAGGGAGGTGATGGAGATCCACAGTGGCAGGTGCAGTACATGGGGCGCCACCACCAGGCAGCAGGCCAGCAGGAGCAGGAGCGTGTCGGACTTGTCGCGCGGGAGGCGTTGCCTGAAACCCGGTTGCCAGAAGCCCGGTTGCCAGATGGCCGGAGGACGGGAGCCGGATGGAGGCGAGCCGGAATCGGAAGGCCCGGAACGACGAGAATCCGGACGGCGAGTGCCTGGAAGAGCGGAACCCGGTTGCGAAGAACGTGCCATCAGCGGCCCTCGTACAGCGCCAGGGCGCGCAGGCAGGTTTCCTGCTGACCCGGCCCGAGCGCGGGATCGAGCCGCGTGCCGCCAAGCCGGAAGGCATAGCCGAGCTGGCGGCTTTCGGCTTCCAGCACCCAGTGCGTCATGCGCGAGAGGCGGGTTTCCAGATCCAGCCCCGGCGGCAGCAAACCGAAATCCAGCACCAGGTCGGTCGCGCTGCCGCCTTCGAACTGCTTGGTCACCAGCGCGCCGCCCGACTCGACATCGATTCGCGCGATCTGGCGCCAGGCAAGCTGGCGCAACGGATCGCCCGGACGGTAGGCGCGGATACCCGCAAAATCATCCGTCCCCGCCTGACCGGCGCCGTCCGAGCGCGCCGCGCCGGCCAGCGGCAGGGGCGGCGCATCGGCTTCAGGCCGCGGATACACCAGCACGCTCACCTGCGGTCTCCAGTAGCTCCAGGCCCGCAACAGGCCCAGCGGAAACTCGGTCGACAATCGCACCCGCGGCGCCGGCAGCCAGCCGCGCTGCACCGTCTGCACCGACAGCACCACCATGGTCGCATTCTGCGCCGCCACATCGACTGCGCGAAACCGCTGCCGCGCCAGCCGCCGCAATTCCGGCGAGGCATCGTGATGCTGAAACCCGATCCAGATGGCGAAGCGGTCATGTCGCCGCTTGTTCGCCAGATGCATCTCGAACTGCGCATCCTGGCCGGCGAACACCGGCACTGCACGGCCGGCAGTCAAATGCAGATAGGCGAGATTGCGGAAGGTGAGGTGCATGTCGACCACCGCGCAGGCGGCGATCAGGAAAGTCAGGCCGAAGCCCAGGCTGAGGTTGTAATTGATCGAGCCGATGAACATCACGGCCAGCAGGGCGCCGAAACCCAGGCCGGCGCGGCTGGGCAGGATGAAGACCCGGCGCTGGTTGAGCACCACCTCGCCCGGCTCGGCGTCGCCCAGGCGGAACAGCCATTTGTCCAGCAGCGCGCGCGCTTGCAGCATCAGACGCCGACGGTTTTCATGAGCTGGATCACGGCGTCGCGGCTGGCCAGGGCGGCGCCGCCGGTGGATTTCAAGGGCCGCAGGCGGTGTGCGGCCACCGGCACCAGCACTGCCTGCACGTCTTCGGGGATCACGTGATTGCGTCCTTCGAGCGCGGCCCAGGCGCGGGCCGCCTGCAGCAGCGCGATGCTGGCGCGCGGACTCAGGCCCTCGGCGAACAGGCCGCCCTGGCGCGAAGCCTGCGCCAGCGCCTGCACGTAATCGATCAGGCTCGACGAAGTATGCAGCTCGCGCAATGCGCCTTGGGCTGCGATCAATTCAGCCGGCTGCATCGCCACGGGGAGCGAGCGCAGCAAGGTGCGCCGGTCCTCGCCCATCAGCAGGGCACGCTCGGCGGCAGCATCCGGGTATCCAAGCGACAGGCACATCAGGAAGCGATCGAGCTGCGACTCGGGTAGCGCAAAGGTGCCGATCTGATGCGCCGGATTCTGCGTGGCGATGACGAAGAACGGTTGCGGCAGATCGCGCGTGACGCCATCGGCGCTGACCTGCCGCTCTTCCATCGCTTCCAGCAGCGACGACTGCGCCTTCGGTGTCGCACGGTTGATCTCGTCGGCCAGCAGCACCTGCGAGAAGACCGGCCCCGGATGAAACGCAAAGGCATTTTTTTCGCGCTCAAAGATCGAGATGCCGACCACGTCCGCCGGTAGCAGGTCGCTGGTGAACTGCAGCCGGTTGAACTGCAGCCCGAGCGAGATCGCCAGTGCATGCGCCAGGGTCGTCTTGCCGACGCCGGGCACGTCTTCGATCAGGAGGTGTCCACCTGCGAGCAGGCACACCAGGGCCTGCCGAATCTGCACTTCCTTGCCAACCACGATCTGTCCAACTTGCTGCGCGACTGCATGAACTTTTGCAAACATGATTTTCCGGAAAAGGGGCGTCGTCAAAATGACAACAACATGCGTGTTGGATACACTGTATGGATTCTATTCGAGAAAGTTCCAGTCGATGTCAGATGTCCAGCAGAGTGTGTCGTGAGCACCGCGTTTTATACGCATGCCGATTGTCGGTTGCATGAAATGGGTGGCTGGCATCCCGAATCGCCGGCCCGGTTGCAGGCAATCGAGGACCAGTTGATCGCCAGCCGCATCGAACGGTTTCTGGATTATCGGGAAGCGCCGATGGCGAGCGACGAGGCGATCAACCGGGTGCATGATCCACAGGTGCTACGGCTGCTGCGCGAGCACACGCCGCAGCCTTGGCCACAGGCGCTGCGCCAATCATCCACGGGTGCGGACGAGGCGGGCGGCATCCGGCCGGCATCGGCTGGCACACAGGCGCCCGTTGGCCCCTACCATCAACTCGACGCCGACACGGCCATCAATCCCTGCAGCCTGCGTGCAGCGCAACGTGCGGCAGGCGCCGCGATCGCCGCCACCGATGCGGTGATGGCCGGTGACATCGCCAATGCATTCTGCTCGGTGCGCCCGCCGGGTCATCATGCCCGGCCCTCGGCGCCGATGGGATTCTGCCTCTTCAACAACGTCGCCATCGCCGCCCGTCACGCACTGGAAGTGCACGGCCTGGAGCGGGTGGCGATCATCGATTTCGATGTCCATCACGGCAACGGCACCGAAGAAGCATTCCGCGATGATCCGCGGGTGCTGATGGCAAGCTTTTTCCAGCATCCGTTCTATCCCTTCAGCGGTGCCGATCCAAACCAGGCACCTGCGCCGAACATGTGCAACCTTCCCTTGCCAGCCTATGCCGGCGGCGAGGCCGTGCGCAAGGTGGTGACCGACGCCTGGCTGCCGGCGCTCGAGGCCCACCGGCCGCAGATGCTGTTCATCTCCGCCGGCTTCGACGCCCATCGCGAGGACGACATCGGCCAGATGGGCCTGGTCGAAGCCGACTATGCCTGGATCACGCAGCAGATGATGGCTGTGGCGGACAAGCATGCGCAAGGCAGGATCGTCAGTTGTCTGGAGGGGGGCTACAACCTGTCGGCACTGGCGCGCAGCGTGGTGGCGCATGTACGGGCTCTGGCGCGGCTGGATTGACAGCGTGCAGACGGCCGCAGGCTGATCACCGCCACGTGTTGCAGGCCCTGTCACGGCAGTACAATGCGGCCTGACAATCTCCGATAAAAGCAGGTTCCCGCATGTCGATCCAATGGTATCCAGGCCACATGAACGCCGCCCGCAAGAAGGCGGCCGAAGCCATGGAAAAGACCGATCTGGTCATCGAGGTGCTCGATGCCCGGTTGCCCGAAGCCAGCAGCAATCCGCTGATCGAGGAACTGCGCCTGTTCCGCCAGAAGCCGTGCCTGAAGATCCTGAACAAGAGCGATCTGGCCGACCCGGCAGCAACCGATGCCTGGATCGCGGCTTACAACCAGAAGGAGGGCGTGCAGGCAGTCGCCCTCAGTTGCAAGAAACCCTCGGATGTGGCCAAGGTGCCGAAGCTGTGCCTGGCCCTGACGCCCAATCGTGGCACGGCGCTAAAACCGCTGCGCATCATGATCATGGGGATTCCGAACGTCGGCAAATCGACGCTCATGAATGCGCTGTTGAACAAGCGGGTGGCAAAGGTCGGTGATGAGCCGGCAGTGACCAAGATCCAGCAGCGGCTTTATTTGGGCAACAACATCATCCTGGTCGATACGCCGGGGATGCTGTGGCCGAAGATCGCGGTGCCGGAGGATGGCTTGATGCTGGCGGCCAGTCATGCGATCGGCAGCAATGCGCTGATCGAGGAAGAAGTGGCGACGTTCCTGGCGGATGCACTGCTGGTGCGGTATCCGGAATTGATCACTGCACGCTATGGATTGAAAGGGACGGTGACTGAACCGCTCGATGGGGTGGGCGTGGTCGAGGGCGTGGCGCGGCGGCGGGGGTATCTGCTCAAGGGTGGAGGGATCGACCTGGAGAAGGCGGCGCACACGCTGTTGCAGGATTACCGCACTGGAGCGCTGGGGCGGATCAGTCTGGAGACACCGGAGTCGCGGGGTGCGGTGCTGGCGGCATTTGCTGCGGAGGTGCAGCGGGTTGCGGATGTGAAGGCGGAGAAGGCGGCGGCAGCGGCTGAAGAGTCTGCGCGGCGGTCACCGTTTTCGGGATCCTAGGATCGGGGTCGACCGCTGTGTGCAGACTTTCAAATCTTCTTGTCGGTCAGTTGCGCGGGGTGCAACGGCGGTGATTCTGTGAATCAGCAGATTGCTGCTTGCAAAGTATTTTCCGGGTGCGCAGCCGGAAGCGCCTATTTCGCTACGTTTTCCATGGATCGATTACCGGAACGCGGGCCGCTTCAAACGGTGCAGTGTCGCGCGAGGCAACGATGAAACCCCGCGAAGCAGCAATGGCTGCGATATAGCCATCGGGAGCAGGAAAACCGCGCCCGCTTTTCTTTGCCAACACCGCGAGCTTCCCATAGTGACGGGCAGCCTGGATATCGAACGGAAGCACCCGATCCTGGAACAGGGCTGCCAAGCCATCAAAAGATCGGGCGAGGCTGTCCTTGCGCCGGCCGGCCGGTAAACACGCGATGCCGAACAGCAGTTCTGCAACCGTCACGCTCGACAGAAACAAGGTTTCTGCCAACTGTACATTCAACCAGGCCCGCACGGCCGGGTGCGGATCGGGCTTCATCGACTCGGAGACGACGTTGGTATCCAGAACGATCAATCGAACCTCATCGGTTCAGCCGGCGTCCTGACCATGGCCTGCTCGAGCATTTCAACATCGTCATTTGCCAGTCCTGCCTCACGCCCCAATGCGGCAAGCGCCTCACCCATGCGAATGCGCGCCTCGGGCTGGACTGCCTTGGCCAGAATTTCGCGTACTTCCGCTTCGGTACTGCGCCCGTGCCGGGCTGCCTGTACCCGTAATGCACGATGGACCTCGTCGGGTAAATTACGCACTGTGAGCATTGCCATGCATTCACCTTGATTAACAGACTTCAATGAATGCATTATATCTGAATGCATGCAGTTTCGGCAGCCCAAAATGAAGTTTGCTTGTCCTGAAGTTGATCAATCGCTGGCGGCTCGGCGGCTTGGCGACGTTGACGATGAACCAGTCCCATGAGAACGCACGCCTGTGGTGGACATTCCGGTACCGATGCGCGCCGAGACTAATGAGTCGTTTTTTCGTGGAAGCAGTTGTGATCCGATTGTCAGCAATCGCGTCGGTAGCAGTCGGGCGAATGCTGTTTCGCTGGTAATCCATGTCTTCATCGCCGCTGGCATTGATCGATGATTTGCGAGTTGGATACCTGCATCCAGCCGCATTTCATATTTTCCTCAACTCAATCAACAGCCATGCTGCATTTTTTCTTGCTGCTTCGGTTCCCTCGATCGCAATAGCAGGTTCGAAAAAGCGAGCGTACCGCTTGTTAAAAAGCGCGCTGATCATGGCGCCCGACTCTCCGTCACGGCGCACGTCGATCTGCACGCTGTTCAGGTAAGCATTGAGATCGCTGGCCAATCCCTGCAAGTCGGCATCCGACACGCCTTGCATGCGCCACGCTGCAACTGCCTGCGTCGCCTTGTTCGATGTGCTGATGGCCATGATGTCGGCCGGCCGGCCGATGAATGGCAGGGGCCGGTCGCTGCCGAGGGCGGCTGCCGACTGCGCATTGTGCAGCATGTTGGCGACGGCCCGATGACCGCGTCGGCGGGCGGCGGCCGCCGCGCTTTCGCCGGCGCTGGTTTTTTCCAGGTCCACGCCAGGCAAGGCGATCAGCTCGCGCACGACATCCGCATGACCGCCGCTGGCTGCCAAGAACAGCGGCGTGGCGCCAGTGCGGGTTGCGGGATTCAGATCGATGTCCGGATGCGTCAGCAACGCCTTGACGATGCCTTGATGTCCGTTGCGCGCAGCGATGCACAGGGCGGTTTCGCCGCTTTCGTGCAGTGCCAGATTCACGCCGGAATCAACCCATGGAAGGAGAGCATTGGTCGCGTGCAGGTTGCCCTGTTCGACTGCGGTGTGGATTGCGGTCGCGCCGGTCGTGGAAATTGCCTCGGCGTCCATTTCATCGAGTGCCAGAAGCGCATGCACCGTTTCCATGTCGCCCATGCGCACTGCATGATGGAGCGCCGTACAGCCTTCACGATCACGCATGTCCGGCATCAGTTCTGGATCGCGCAACATGGTTTTGATCGTCGCCGTTGCACCGTTGTCGATGGCGTTCATCAGCATGGTCTTGCCATGGGCATCGACATTGTTCGGGCAGTTGGGGTCGCGGGCGGTGATTTTCTTGCGCAGGATTGCGGCTACGTCGGTGTGGCGATTGCGGGTCGCGGCTGTCAGTGGAGATTCGTCGTTGAAGCCGGCGTGCAGGTCCAGATCATCGCGTCCGGCCAATGCCTCGACGACTTCGATGTGGCCATTGCGTGCTGCCATGTACAGGGCAGTCGTGCCGTCCTTGGTTCGGGTATTCAGTTTGACCTCCGGACAGCCAAGCAAGGTCTCGATGATCTTGATGTTGCCGTTTGTCGCTGCGACGAAGAGCGGCGTGGCGCCGGTGCGATGCAGGCCCAGGTTCAGGTCGGTCTGGCGATGATCGGTCAGGGCTGCCACTGCTTTTGCATGTCCTTTTTGTGCAGCGATGAAAAGGGGAGTCGCGCCCAAGGTCGTTTGATGATTGTGCTTGATGTCCGTGCGACTGAGCAGGGTCCGCACCGTTGCTTCATCATTTGCGCGTGCTGCGCAATACAGTGCGGTGCAGCCGTCCCGGTCGGCGATATTCGGATCCAGGCCTGGCTTGTTCAGGAGTGTGGAGATGGTTTTCGCATCCCTGCAATCGAGGGCGCGCATCATCCGTGTCACGCCTTGGAAATCGAGTTCGTTCGGATCGGCGCGTTCGCGGGAGGCTGCTTCTGCGCGTAATAGGTCGGCGATGGCGGTGTGGTCTTTTGTGATGGCGACACTCAGCGGCGCTGATTTTAATCCACCACCGTTTAGATTCAGATCGGTGCGGGTCAGCAATGCACGTACGAGCGAGAGATTATTGTCGTATGTAGCCCTATCGAGCGGATTCCATTTGTCATCCCTCGCTTTGTTGCAGTCGCTTCCTTCCATTTTCAGGAGGGCTTCGACGACAGCGACATGGCCGTTTTGTGCGGCAATGTACAGGGGCGTGGCGCCATCGTCCATCGCTTTATTGCACTCGATTCCTTCCTTTTTCAGGAGGGCTTCGATGACGGCGACATGGCCGTTCTCTGCCGCAATGAAAAGGGGCGTGGCGCCGGTATCTATCGCTTTATTACAATCGATTCCTTCCTTTTTCAGGAGGGCTTCAACGACAGCAACATGGCCATTATATGCGGCACAGTACAGGGGCGTGGTGCCGTTATCTCCCGCTTTATTACAATCGATTCCTTCCTTTTTCAGGAGGGCTTCAACGACAGCAACATGGCCGTTATATGCGGCACAGTACAGGGGCGTGTAGCCGCCATCTTTCGCTTTAATACAATCGATTCCTTCCTTTTTTAGGAGGGCTTCAACGACAGCAACATGGCCGTTATCTGCGGCATTGCACAGGGGCGTGGAGCCGTCCTTCTTTGCTTTATTGCACGCGATACCTCCCATCCCCATCAAAGCTGTCACCATACTTGGTCGGTCACACCAGGCCGCGTAATAAAGCGCTGTTCGTCCATCTGTGTCCGAGAGATTTGGCGCAAAGTCCCGATACCGAAGCATCGCTGAAAATTTTTCATTATCGTTCGCAGCGATTGCGTTCATCAGGGCAGTCTTGCCGTCTGCATCAATTACGTTCGGGTTCCACCTTGCTACGGCATGTTGCGATCGACCCGCCCTCGGTGGGAATCCAGAAGCCGGCGTGCCACGCCGTGCCCGTGCCGAAGTATCGGGGGCTGGCGGATTCGATTGCGGATCAGGCATGCCTGGAAAAGGCACACTACCTCCAGCGCGACGTGCATTGAAATTGGCGTTGTACATGGCGGGTCGACTCTTGCGGTGGGAAAATTAAAATCCGCGCTCACCATTCGATCGGCTGTCGCGCGCAGGACCATGCATGATTATCCTCAAATGCAAAACGATAATATTGCGGTTGGTCAGGTCCCGGTTCGCAGAATGGGCTTGGTTATTCTGGGCGCCGACGTCCGAGCAATGTGGACGATTCCACAGTGCACCTGCCGGATACAAAACGTACCGCCAATAAAAAAACGCCCGCATCACTGCAGGCGTTTTCGTCGAGCAACCGGCCAAAGCCAGCGGCGGTCAACCCAGCATTACATCATGCCGTCCATCCCACCCATGCCGCCCATGCCACCCATGCCGCCGCCCATGCCACCACCAGCCGCCTTGTCTTCCGCCGCCTCGCAAACCATGCAATCCGTCGTCAACATCAACGAAGCAATCGAAGCCGCATTCTGCAGCGCCGAACGCGTCACCTTGGCCGGATCCAGCACACCCATCTCAACCAGGTCGCCATAAGTACCATTGGCAGCGTTGTAACCAAAGTTGCCCTTGCCCTCAAGCACGCGCGCAACCACGACCGACGCCTCTTCACCGGCATTCTGCACGATCATGCGCAGCGGCTCTTCCATCGCACGCAGCACGATCTTGATGCCAGCTTCCTGATCAGGATTGTCACCCTTGACGTTGATGTTGGCACGCGCACGCAGCAACGCAACACCGCCGCCAGGCACGATGCCTTCTTCAACCGCAGCACGTGTCGCATGCAGCGCATCTTCAACCCGTGCTTTCTTTTCCTTCATCTCGACTTCGGTAGCAGCACCCACCTTGATCACTGCAACACCGCCAGCCAGCTTGGCAACGCGTTCCTGCAGCTTTTCACGGTCGTAATCCGATGTCGCTTCCTCGATCTGCACGCGCACCTGCTTCACACGCGCTTCGATCGATGCGGCTTGTCCGGCGCCGTCGATGATGGTGGTGTTTTCCTTGCCGATTTCGATCCGCTTGGCTTGGCCAAGATCGGTCAGCGCGATCTTTTCCAGGGTCAGGCCGACTTCTTCAGCGATGACCTGGCCGCCGGTCAGGATGGCGATGTCTTCCAGCATGGCCTTGCGACGGTCGCCGAAGCCCGGTGCCTTGACGGCGCAGGTTTTCAGGATGCCGCGGATGTTGTTCACCACCAGCGTGGCCAGGGCTTCGCCTTCGATGTCTTCGGCGATGATCAGCAGCGGACGGCCGGCTTTCGCGACTTGCTCCAGTACCGGCAGCAGATCACGGATGTTCGAGATCTTCTTGTCGCACAGGAGGATGAACGGATTGTCCAGGGTGGCAGTCTGCTTCTCCGGATTGTTGATGAAGTACGGCGACAGATAGCCGCGGTCGAACTGCATGCCTTCGACGATGTCGAGTTCGTCGTTCAGGGATTTGCCGTCTTCGACCGTGATGACGCCTTCCTTGCCGACTTTTTCCATGGCTTCGGCGATGCGGTCACCGATCGAGGAGTCGCTGTTGGCCGAGATCGAGCCGACTTGTGCGATTTCCTTGGTGGTGGTGCATGGCTTGGCGATCTTGGCCAGCTCTTCGACGGTGGCAGCGACTGCCTTGTCGATGCCGCGCTTCAGATCCATCGGGTTCATGCCGGCGGCAACGAACTTCATGCCTTCGCGAACGATGGCTTGTGCCAGCACGGTGGCAGTGGTGGTGCCGTCGCCGGCATTATCCGAAGTGCGCGAGGCGACTTCCTTGACCATCTGCGCGCCCATGTTCATGAGCTTGTCTTTGAGTTCGATTTCCTTGGCGACCGAGACACCGTCCTTGGTCACGGTCGGGGCGCCGAACGAGCGCTCCAGCACGACGTTGCGGCCCTTCGGACCCAGGGTGACCTTGACTGCATTGGCCAGGATGTTGACGCCTTCGACCATCTTGGCCCGGGCGGCGTCGCCGAAAATCACTTCTTTAGCTGCCATGTTCGTTACTCCTGATTGATTTGATTACCGTCATCGGCACGGGGCCGGATTCGGTCCGCCGGCGCCGGTCGCTGCAGGTTGCAGGCGCCGCGCATGACGGTGGAAAAGCGGGGAAAACAGGGAAGGCCGATTACTTCTCGACGATCGCCATGATGTCTTCTTCGCGCATGACGAGCAGTTCGTCGCCAGAGTCCTTGTCCTTGACGGCCTGGCCCGAATACTTGCCAAACAGGACGCGGTCACCGACTTTCACGTCCAGCGGACGCACGGAGCCGTTTTCCTGGATCTTGCCGTTGCCAACCGCCAGGACTTCGCCCTGGTCCGGTTTCTCGGCGGCCGCTTCCGGAATGATCAGGCCGGACGCAGTTTTGGTTTCCTGGTCGAGGCGCTTGACGATGACGCGATCGTGCAAAGGACGAAGTTTCATACGAGCTCCTTAGAGTTTCTGGGGTGTGGGTTGCCTGCGGCACAGGTGCTGCGAAGCGGGGAAGCTGGCTTTGCCAAGCGGCGGGGCCGCTTCAGGAAAGTTAAATGTCGCCGGGGACGGGGGTGTTGACGGGTTTTGTTAGCACTCGGGTCTGGCGAGTGCTAAGTATAGGGGGGATGGCGGGATTTTTCAAGGCACGCGTTGATAGGATAGCGACAATAGCGTTGTGGAATAACCTAGTTGTCGCGGAGTGCTCCTCCACCAGCATGCTAGTCGGCTCGGCTCGGCTTGGCTAGCTGGAGGTAACAATTAGAGACTCCTCCCCTCGTCGAATTATGGCTGACGTGCTTTACCCTTTTGCCCAAGCATGTTTTCGAAACTCCCGGCGATATTTCCTAGCGGGTCCGCTAACGCTGAGTGGTCAACATGATTAGTTGGTGTTTGACTAAGACTGGCAGAAGTACTCTTTGGTTGTAAAGCGGGATCACTGCCTTTAAGGTCATCTACGCTACCTTCCTGACGTGGCACGGGTGAGGGGCCTCCAGTTCCTTGCCCGCGTTCCACCGCAGGCGGAGGCTCCGAGGTTTGCTTGTCTTCACTGTCCGATAAATCTCCCTGAAGCTTCTCCTGAACATCGTCTGACTTCCCATGATCGAAGCCAGCCGGCCTTGGACTGCTTTGAAACCCGCATGTTTCTCCAGAAGCTTTTTGATTATCCTTGTCCGGCGCTCCAGCTGCGCCCGGCGTCGCTTTTGGCATCCGAAGCGCATACCCCCTCTCTCCCAACCTCACCAGAATCGGCACCTCTTTACACAACTCCGCCATCTCAACGACATGCGATTGTTTGTCCTCCCACTTCATTGCGTCAAGGTGAGCCATTACACTTGGATGACTGCAGCTGATGGTATCGACCAGCGCTCCCTCGACTCCTGTGCCATCGCCATGGATCACGGCCTTGACGCCAAGCGCGTTCATGACTGAAAACACATGGCTGCTGTTGAATTTTTTGTTTTTAGGAAAGAGGAGTTCCACACCAAAAATGTCTTTTCTGCCTTTCAACAGGATTGCAGTTGCATCCATCAGGTCCTTTTCCAGAATGTTTCCTTTAAAAGTGTCATCGTCGAAATTTGCTGGGTACTGCAGCTTGAATTCGGCAGGTTGCGCGGAATTGTCCGCTGCGGGATCCTGACCGGTGATCGCATTGAGCCCTTCGGCGGTTCTCGCCAACTCCGCAACCTTGATCAGGCGCTCACGAAGCGCAGGGTCGAAATCGTCGGGCGGCGACAGGCTCTTGGCCAGGTCACCGCTTTTGAATTGCAGAAAAGCCGATAGCCAGGCTGCGCAATTCCAGGCATTTTTATTTTGAAGCGCAGGTGTAACACTGTCGCTGTGGGATTGACCGAGTCGATCCATCAGATCCTTGTTCCCGCTATGCTGATGGTGAAGCAGAAATGCCGGATTGCCATGTCCATCAATACCGACGAATGGCACCTGGAGTTGTTCCAGGGTGCTTCCAATTGACGGATCATGACCGGTCAATACATCGTTCATCGTAAAAACGTTACACACAATCGCTTTATTGCCGTCGGTTGCATGGCCGAGTGCATGGGAAATCAGTGCATGCCTGACGGCAGAGTCCGTTTGATACGTCGCATCTCCTGCCGCCAAAGGTTCGTTGGTGTCGACGCGGATTACATGCTTGAACTTCGTTTTGAATGCCCCCGGACTGAGTTCTGCTTTTTCGTCACCTGCCAATTTTTCGTCGAGATACGCGTCGATCTTCGCGCGCATCTCGACCGCACCCCTGCCGGATGACGGACGCTTCTCATGCAAATCAGTCAGGGCAGTAATATAGTCTTTGTCCGTGTGGGTAATCTTTCCCACGCCGGTGAGCCTCCTCATGCCCTCCCTCATTTTCGGCGTGATCATGATTCCCTCCAAGATGGTCGATGTCAGAACGGGTATGCCGGCGTGGGGTTCGCCCGTATGCCTGCAGGCGGCCGGCTGTGCAAGCAACCACGCTACTAAAGCAGCAAGCACTTGCGCGATCCAATAAAATTACAGAAACCACAACAAAATTATCAGCCTACGGAAATCAACGGACATGACAATGCGCAAGCCGCAGTTCGCTATCGCACGAAAGTCAGTCTGTGCGTTTCTCGTTGCAGTCGGTTGCAGCGGGGCCCTGGCACAGGGAATCGCCGCGGCGCCGCCGTCGGTCGATCCACAAGCGCTGCCGGCGCCGGTCACCGCCGCATTGCGCCAGGCCGGCATAGCGCAGGGGTCGGTCGCGACCTACGTGCAGGAAATCGATCGCAGCCAGGTCCTCCTGGCAAGCAACGCCAGCATTCCCGTCAGCCCGGCGTCGACCATGAAGCTCGTCACCACCGCCGCCGCGCTGGACCTGCTCGGCCCCGCCTATACCTGGAAAACCCGCGCCTACGCCACCGGCCCCCTCGACGGCGACGTCCTGCGCGGCGACCTGGTGCTGCGCGGCGGTGGCGACCCGAAGCTGGGCCTGGAAAACTTCTGGCTGTTCCTGCGCCGCCTGCGCGCAGTGGGAATTCGCGAAATCGCCGGCAACCTGGTGCTGGATCGCTCCTTCTTCGCACCCGAAGTGCAGGCAGCGCAGGATGCCGGCATGTTCGATGGCGACC
>JAYTLK010000254.1:0-3030 GCA_043729515.1 Herminiimonas sp. | reverse complement strand
GGCACGGCCGGCACGCCGCTTCCGGCAGGCACGCTGCCGCAGACCACGGCCGGCGCCAGCGCCCTGCCAGGGTCCGACACGACGGCCGCAGCCAAGGGCGAGGTCATCCACATCGTCACCGACATCGTCAAGGCCGACATCGACACCACCGGCGGCGAACTGAAGCGCCTGGAGTTGCTCAAGCACCGGGATGCGATCGATCCGAGCAAAAACGTCGTCTTGTTCGACGCGTCGGCACAGCGCACTTACCTCGGCGAATCCGGCCTGATCGGCGGCCCGTTCCCGAACCACAAGACGGTCTTCACTGCCGTCGAGGGCGCCCGCACCATGGACGGCGGCAACCAGGTGCAACTGGTGCTGCAGGCCGAGCAGGGCGGCGTGAAACTCACCAAGACCTTCACCTTCAAGCGCGGCGACTATGTCATCGACGTCCAGCACACGGTCACCAACGTCGGCAGCGCGCCGGTCAATCCTGCGCTGTACATGCAGCTGGTGCGCGACGGCAGCAAGCCTGAAGGCGAATCGCGTTTCTACAGCACCTTCACCGGCCCGGCCGTCTATACCGATACCGACCATTTCCAGAAACTGGATTTCGAGAAGATCGAAAAAGGCACCGAGGAACATGCCCGCAAGGCCGACAACGGTTGGGTTGCCTTGATCCAGCATTACTTCGTCTCGGCCTTCATTCCGCAGGATCACAAGCCCCGCGAAATCTTCACCAAGAAGGTCGGCACGAACCTGTATGCGGTCGGCACCATCGAGCAACTCGGCACCGTCGCGCCTGGCGCCAGCGTCACGGTCGATGCGCATCTGTATTCCGGCCCGCAGGAGTCGGCCGCGCTGGAAAAGACCGCGCCGGGCCTGGAACTGGTCAAGGACTACGGCTGGCTGACCATCATCGCCAAACCGATCTTCTGGCTCATGACGCAGATTCAGTCCGTCCTGGGAAACTGGGGTTGGACCATCATCGTCCTGACGATCCTGATCAAGCTGGCGTTTTTCCCGCTGTCGGCGGCGAGCTATCGCAGCATGGGCAAGATGAAGCTGGTCACGCCGAAGATGACCGCGATCCGCGAGCGCTTCAAGGGTGATCCGCAGAAGATGAACCAGGCCATGATGGAGCTGTATAAAACCGAGAAGATCAATCCGCTCGGCGGCTGCCTGCCGATCGTGGTGCAGATCCCGGTCTTCATCTCGCTTTACTGGGTGCTGCTGGCCAGTGTCGAGATGCGCAATGCGCCCTGGCTGGGCTGGATCCATGATTTGGCCGCACCGGATCCGTTCTACATCCTGCCGGTAATCATGGCGGTGTCGATGTTCGTGCAGACGAAATTGAACCCGACGCCGCCGGACCCGGTCCAGGCCAAGGTGATGATGTTCATGCCGATCATCTTTTCGGTGATGTTCTTTTTCTTCCCATCGGGTCTCGTGCTGTATTGGGTGGTCAACAACATCCTGTCGATCACGCAACAGTGGGTCATCACCCGCAAGCTTCAGGCACCGAAAGCGGCCTGAGGATTTTCTCGCCTCCCGTCATGTTCCGCTGAGCCGTCTTGGCGACGGCGCTCGAAAAGCCTGCGGCACGGTGCGCAGGCTTTTTTGTTTCCCGATTTCATTGCACCGTTTAAACTGCTGCATGATTTTCGATAATTCTCCCATCTGCGCCATCGCTACCGCGCCCGGGCGCGGCGGCATCGGCGTGGTGCGTGTTTCCGGCAGAGGCATCGAGGCCGTCATCGCGGCGGTCTGCAAGCTGCCGGCCGGCGCATCGCTCACGCCGCGCCATGCCACCTTCACCAGTTTCATTCGCGCCGACGGCAGCCTGATCGACCAGGGCTTGGCGTTGACCTTTCCCGGACCGCATTCTTATACCGGTGAAGACGTGCTGGAGCTGCAGGGCCATGGCGGGCCGGTGGTGCTGCAGATGCTGCTGGCGCGTTGCCTGGAAGCCGGGCAGGAGATCGGTTTGCGTCTGGCGCAGCCGGGTGAATTCACGCAGCGCGCTTTTCTGAACGACAAGCTCGATCTGGCGCAGGCCGAAGCGGTGGCCGACCTGATCGATGCCTCGACCGAAGCGGCGGCACGCTCGGCATCGCAATCGCTGTCAGGCGCCTTCTCGGCGACGATCCGGGCGATGGTCGAGAAAGTCATCCAGCTGCGCATGCTGGTCGAGGCGACACTGGATTTTCCGGAAGAGGAAATCGACTTCCTGGAAAGCTCGGACGCACTGGGCCAGCTGGCCCGCATCCGCGCGGAGCTGGCCGAGGTGTTCCGTCATGCGGCGCAAGGCGCCTTGCTGCGCGATGGCTTGAACATCGTGCTGGCCGGCCAGCCGAATGTCGGCAAGTCGTCCTTGCTCAATCTGCTGGCGGGTTCCGATGTGGCGATCGTCACCGCCATCGCCGGCACCACCCGCGACAAGGTCACCGAGACGATCCAGATCGAGGGCATACCGCTGAACATCGTCGACACTGCCGGCATCCGGCATCCCGAGGAGGCAACCGACGAAGTCGAACGCATCGGCATCGAGCGCACCTGGCTTGCCGTGCAACAGGCCGACGTGATCCTGCATCTGCTCGATGCCAGCATCGGCCCGACCCGTGGCGATGAAGAGATTGCAGAGCGGTTGCCGGCGAGCGTGCCGGTGCTGCGGGTGTGGAACAAGATCGACCTGTCAGGACACCGGCCGGGGATCGCGCAATCGGAAGAGAGCGGCACTGCCGTCACGCATCTCTACATTTCCGCCACCGATCGCCTCGGCCTGGATCTGCTGCGCGCAGAACTGCTGCGCCTGGCTGGCTGGCAGCAGACCGGCGAATCGCTGTATCTCGCCCGTGAGCGGCATCTGCTGGCCCTGAAAGCAGCCAGCAGCCATCTCGATCAGGCAGCCCTGGTCGCGCAGCAAGCCGACCAGGCGCTCGACCTGTTCGCGGAAGAGCTGCGGCTGACGCAGGCGTGCCTGAACAGCATTACAGGTAAATTCACACCGGATGATTTGCTGGGGGTGATTTTCAGCCGGTTCTGTATCGG
>JAYTLK010000253.1:0-3802 GCA_043729515.1 Herminiimonas sp. | reverse complement strand
AATGCAACGGTACGCGCCGACAAGCATGATGCGGATTTCTGGCTCGATCAGGCAAACATGGACAAGGCGCCAGCCGACAGCAAGGGGTTTTTCCAGGGCGCGATGGCGTCGCTTGACCCATATGTGAAAGCCGGCAAGTTCAAGCCGTTCGACCGCAACAGCGACTTGGTTCCGGGCGTGCGTGCGGTTGCTGCCCCTGGCCATACCCCCGGCCATACCGTCTATGTTGTCGAGAGCAAGGGTCAGAAGCTGGTCCTGTGGGGCGATTTGATGCATGTGGCCGCGGTACAGTTCGATCATCCTGAAGTCACCATCCAATTCGACAGCGACACGAAATCGGCGGCCGCGCAACGCCAGAAAGCCTATGCCGAAGCAGCGGCATCCGGTGCGCTGGTGGCCGGTGCCCATCTGTCATTTCCGGGAATCGGCCACCTGCGCCATGACGGCAAGGGCAAAGGCTATGTCTTCACGCCAGTGAATTATTCCGTCCTGCCGTGATGGCATGGTGAACGGCAGCTACCGCAATCGAAAGGCAACGCCATGACCGAAACCGAATTGATTGCGGCGCTGGCCGACCTGCGCGGCGCGATCGCTGCCAGCATCCGCGAAACGAAAGGCGCCGGCGGCACGCAGCCGCTGCCACCGGATGACCGATTCGTCAGCGAAGCACGCCGGCTCGGTTGGGAAACCAGCGCGCCGGCGACCGTCTACACCTTGCTCAAGGCAATCGAATTCGCCCATGCGCAGATTTCGATCGAGCTGTTCCGTGACGGTAGATCCGATACCGCAATGCACATGATGCAAGCGATGCGCGTCGGCCAATAGCTGTCCGCCGGCGACTTGCCGACGACTCGCTTCGTCATTCATTGCAACAGGAATGTGTGACCGGCCTCAGACCTGCCCACTGGTGGTGGGCACCATGTGCAAATGGCGCCGCGCGCCCGGCAGGATGGTGCTCTCTTGCGCCAGGGTCCGATATTGATCCTGATCGAGCTGCTGTTGCAGCTGGATGAGTTTTTCCAGCCAGGGATAGCGTTTGTAACGATTTCCGGCATTCTCGGCCGCCATGCGCTCGACGAAACCCGGGGTGAACACCGACGGCTTGGCCCGCAGATATACGCCGCCTTGCAACTGCGCCCGCTTCCCCAGATAGGTCAGACAAAAACGCCGCTTCAGGATGATGGTGTTCGCCGCATCGCTGCCTTGATTTGCGTCGATGTACAGGCGGCGGCGCTGGAACAATCCCCAGTCGCCCGCCGCCGCGCCATCGTCGGCAAGCGGCCCGCCCGACAATAGCCCGTCGGCAATTGCCATCGAGGTCGGTGAAGTTATCACCGCCGCCCCCGCCAGCGGGGTTACGTGGCAGTCCTGCATGACACCGGTGGCGAACTGGTCGCCGGGTTCGATCGCCATTGAATGTCCTTCGAGAGTGCTAGAGAGTACGAATACGATTGCGCCGTGGCGGCGAAGTTACCAAATTGACAATCGATACTCGCTCAGTTTTCCCATCCCGGTTTTAAAGAACATCAAATTCGCATGCATCAGGTTGGTGTTGCCGGCATTGCATCGCCGGGCGACTGCGACCGTGTGTCTCAATCGCCTCTTGGCTGGATCGGCTCGGTCGTTGGCACGATCGCGGCAGGGCGCATGTTGCGCTCACCCATGTCAATGGAAGCGAAGCCAGGCTCCGTGGAGACGCCATTGCCGGCGGGAGAGCGCGCCAGCAAGGCGTCCTTGCCAAGCCGCCGCGCAACGCCCGCTGCCGCCAGCATGGCCAGGGATCCGAACAGCACCGCGCCGGCGGCCTGCCCGATCAGGATGCCGCGTGGCCCATGCTGCGCGCCCCACCAGGCAAACGGCACCGTGCCCAGTGTGGCGCGGGCCCAGCTGAACCCGGTCGACAAGAGCGGGCGGCCAAGATTGTTGAAAGCGGCATTGGCCACGAACAGGCCGCCGACGAAAATGAAGCTCGGCGCCAGCCAGGTGCAGAACAGGGCGACCATCAACGCCGCCATGCCGGTGGCGGAAAACGCAGCGATGATCAGATCCTGCGTCAGCGCCAGGATGGCCCATGCCGCCAGGACCGACACCAGCATGAAGAGCAGGCTGGCACGCACGCCTTCGCGCACCCGATCGTAGTCGCCGGCGCCGAGGTTTTGCGACAACACCGGCCCGACGGCGCCGGTCAGCGCATAGACCAGGCCGAAAGCCACCGGCGTGATGCGCTCGACCATTGCCTGCCCCGATACTGCCAATGCACCGTACGGCGCCATGAAGTGGGTGACGAAGGCGGCGCCGAACGGGGTCGCCAGATTGGTGAGGATGGATGGCGCAGCAATCTTGCCGATTGCGGCGGCGTCGGCGCCGAACCGCTCCGCATCGAAGCGGCCCAGGAGGCGATGCGTGCGCATGACGCCATGCAGGCCGAGCGCGGCCAGCGCGATGCGCGAGAGCACGGTGCTGATTGCCGCGCCCTGCAAGTCGAGATGCAGGCCGAAGATCAAAATCGGATCGAACAGCGCCACGACCGCCGCGCCGGCCAGTGTCACGTTCATCGACCGCCGGGCGTCGCCGACTGCCCGCAGCAACGCCGCCGAGGCCATGCCGAGCGCCAGCAGCGGCACGGAATGCACGGAGATGCGCAGGTAGGCCAGGGCATGGCCACGGGTTTCGCCGGTGGCGCCCAGCAAGTCCAGGATCGGCCCCAGGAACAGGCTCGAGCCGCTGCCGAGCACGGTCGCCATCAGCACCGTCAGCACCAGGCTCGACGTGGCGATCCGGGCCGCATCATCACGCCGTCCCGCCCCGAGCGTGCGCCCGACGACGGCTGCCACGCCGATCGTCACGCCGATGCAGAACGCGGTCTGGAAAAATCCGACCACACTGAAGAACCCCACCGCTGCCGTGATCGCCTTGTCGTCCAGGCGCGCGAGGTAAAACAGGTTGATCAGATCGACCAGGAAAATGGCGATCAGGCCGATAGCGCCAGCACCCGACATCACGGCCACGTGCCGCATGATGGAGCCGGTAACGAAACGCGGCGCGGTGCCGGTCGCGGCGGTCGCTCCGGTGCTCATGGGCGCCTGGTGCCGTCAGCCCGCAGTGAAATCGGTTGCACCGGGTGTCCAGGCCCAATGCCGGCCAGATCGGCGAATGCCTGGCTGCTGCGCCAGTAACGGACGCACGCCTGCGCCAGGGCGCGGGTCGGATCAATGGCGATTGCCTGCAGCGCCGGTGCGGCGTCGGCAAGCGCGAGCGGCACTTCAGTACAGGCCAGCAGCAGCTTTTCCGCGCCACGATGGGCCAGGTGATGTGCCGCTTGCGTCAACAGTGCCGCGCCTTCTTCCATGCGTCCCTGCTTGACGGCATAACAGCCGGGGGTGAACAGTTGCGTCATGTCGGCGCGACTCGGGATCAGGCAGGAAATACCGAGCCGCGCCAGGCGCGACTGATACAGGTCGGCATCCAGCGTGCCTTGCGTGGCGAGCAGGCCAACGGTCGAAGGCAGGCTGCCGCCCTGCTCCTGCAGCATCGCCAGTGACGCAATGGTGGCGTCGACGATATGGATCAGCGGCGCACGGCTGGCGGCCGCCAGGGCATCGAACCAGAAATGCGCGGTGTTGCAGGCAATGACGATGCGCGTCGCGCCCGCAGCGTTCAGCACTGCCACACCGGCTTGCATCGCTGCCAGCGGTGACATGCCGTCGCCGGCCAGGGCGCGTTGCCGGTCGGGTATCTGCGGCACGTTCCAGCAGACCACGGGGATCTGCAACTGGTCCCTTGGCGCCGCAGTCTCGGCGAT
>JAYTLK010000252.1:0-2415 GCA_043729515.1 Herminiimonas sp. | reverse complement strand
AGGCCGCGGTCGAGGCGATCAAGCGGCTCCATCCTGGCATCCTGCTCGGCCAGTACACCATCCTCAACGAAGCCAGTGGCGATCCGGACAACACGGCCGAGGCCGACAAGCAGGCCATCCTTTTTGAGCGCCGATGGTGGCTGCGCAACGCTGCCGGCAAACGCCAGCAATGGACCAGCGACTACGGCGCCTGGGACATCAATCTCACGGAGGCGACCCATCCCGATGCGGCCGGCCGGCGCTATCCGCAATGGCTGGCGCAGCGCGATTTCTCGACCTATTTTTTGCCGGTGCCGGCGTTCGACATCTGGTACTTCGACAATGTCATGGCACATCCGCGGATACCGCATGCCGACTGGAATGGCACGGGCGTTGATCAGGATGGCGACAGCCCGCCGGTTGCCCGGGCGTTTCGCCGTGCCCAGGCATTGCACTGGCAAGCGGCGCGCACGCTCGCACCCGACCGGATCCTGATCGGAAACCCTGACAACGACCTGTCTTCCCCGCAATACAGTGGCCGACTCCAAGGTGCATTTCTGGAAGCGATGATGGGCCCGCAGGCGTCGTTTCATGCCCGCCGCGGCTGGCAACCCATGATGCAGCATTACCATGACGTGACTGCGCATCTTGCAGCGCCGGCGATCGTCGGGTTTCATGCCGTTGGCCCGCGCGACGACCATCGCCTGCTGCGTTTCGCCCTGGCTTCCTGCCTGATGGGCAACGCTTATTTTGCCTACACCGATGCCGCGCGCGGCTACCGTGATCCGCCCTGGTTCGATGAATACGATGCAGACCTCGGCCCGGCGACCGACCCGCCGCAGACCGATGCCTGGCAAGCCGGCGTATTTCGGCGTCGCTTCGCCAACGGCATGGCACTCGTCAATCCGACTGCCACCGAACGACGGGTGCCGATCGAGGCCGGCTACCGGCATCTGGAAGGGTCCCTGACGCGCCAGATCAATAGCGGTGCCAGAACGAAGCTGGTGGTATTGCCTCCAAACGATGGCGTTTTGCTACGCAGGGCGCCTTCGTGAACGGGTGGGAAAGGAAGAATGAGCACAGCAACACATCCATACAAGGCACGCGAATTGACCGACCGCAGCGCATGGGACGCCTGCTTCGATCGCGTGCCCCAGCCCCATCTGATGCAGGCCTGGTCTTACGGTGATGCCAAGTGCCTTGCCGCCGGATGGCATATTCGCCGCTATGTCTTCGAACGGGGTTCCTCGCCGGTGGCGATCTGCCAGGTACTTGAAAAACGCATCCTCGGACTACGGGTGGCATCGCGCATCAACCGTGGTCCGTTGTTCCTGGAACCGGAACCGAGTCATGCCGTGCGTGAAAACATCTACCGATTACTGCGTCGAAAATGGCCGCCGTTGCTTGGCGGGCCGCTGCTGATCGCACCGGCTCTGCCGATGACCGACGAAAACGCGGCGATTCTGCGCAGCGCCGGTTTCAGGCGGCGCGCCGTCAATCCCTGGTGCTCGGCCCTGATCGATCTGCGGCAGGATGAACAATGCCTGCATGCCGCACTGTCGTCGACCTGGCGCAATCGCTTGCGGCAATCGCAGCGCGCCGGTCTGGAGCTGGCATCCTCGGACTCCGATGCGTCGGTACAGTGGATGCTGGACAAGCACGCGCACAACATGGCTTCAAAAGAATTCGTCGGTCCGACGCGCGCCCTGGTGCTGGCCCTGTACCGCTCCCGGCCGGCTGGCATCGTGGTGCTGACTGCGCTGCTGCACGGCAAACCGGTGTCGGCCATGCTGATCGCGAAATTCGGCTCGGCAGCGGAATACTATCTGGGCTGGTTCGGCACGCCGGAGGGACGCAAGGCAAATTCCGGCAATTTCCTGTACTGGCATACGGCGCTGGAAATGCGCAAGGCCGGCCTGCACTGGCTCGACCTGGGCGGCTATTATTCCAACGAAAATTTCGGCCGTTTCAAGCAGGGCATGGGTGGCAAGGAATACAAGCTGATCGGCGAGTGGTGCTGTTTCTGACATGCCGGCGTCGATGACCGGCCGGCCCTTCATGGTCGTTGGAGAAAGCCGTGCGCTGGTGGCGCAGGCGCTGCTTGCACTGCACTGCCATGGTCCGTCGCGGTGCGCCGTGGTGTCGGGCGCCGGGACCGGTATCCTGCGGTGGTCGAGCCTGTGCGCCGAGTACACGAGAATGGATTTTTATGGTCCTGATGATGACCGCTTCGTCATCCAGGTGAACCATGCCGCACAAGCACGGCCAGGCCTGACGCTGGTCCCCGCCGACTGCCATGGAACACGGCTGCTCAACCGGGTTCGCCGCCGCTTGCTGGCACCGGTCAGCGCTGCGCCGGACACACCGGCGCTCGACGTCCTCGACGACAAATGGCGCTTCTTCCAGCTCTGCCGACATCATGGCCTGAACGTGCCG
>JAYTLK010000251.1:0-5937 GCA_043729515.1 Herminiimonas sp. | reverse complement strand
ATGCCACCCGGGTCCGGCACATGCCCGGCGGCAGACTATCGCATCGATGCCGAGGGCTGGTGCGGCGCGGCGCGGCGCGTGTCGTCGCCGAATCAGGATGAGCGCAGCGACCCTGAAGCGGCGGACCTGCTGATCATCCATAACATCAGCCTGCCACCCGGAGAATTCGGCGGTCCCTATATAGAAGACCTGTTCTGCAATCGCCTGGATTACGCGGCCGATCCGTATTTCGAACGGCTTCGGCCGCTGCGGGTCTCGGCCCATTTCCTGATCCGCCGGGATGGCAGCCTGCTGCAGTTCGTGCCGACGATCGCTCGGGCCTGGCATGCCGGCGCATCGCGCTTCGGCGAGCGGGAACACTGCAATGATTTTTCGATCGGCATCGAACTCGAAGGAACCGACATGGCGCCCTTCGACACGGTGCAGTATGCGACCCTCGCCGGACTGACCGCCAGCCTGCAGGCCCGTCATGGCCTGCGTGATGTGGCAGGGCATGAACATGTCGCACCGGGACGCAAGACCGATCCAGGTCTCTGCTTTGACTGGGATTTTTTCCAACGACAATACAACATGTCGTCGCATGCGCGCCATGCCGACGACAAGCCATCTTCACAGGCGCCGACAGCGCTTGCCGACAGTGGATTGCGATTTCCATCGACGCGCCACGAGGCATGAACCGCCAGATTTTCCAGTGTCCAGAAGCGCGCGGATTGCAAGCGAAATAGTTCGGAAAAACGCGGGTTTACTTGTTGCAGCTAGGTCATTCCAGTACTAGAATTAGTTCAAATACTGGTTTCATCACTAGATGTAGTGGTTTGTCCGTGTACGCGTTGATGTTGTGACAGTGGCGAACAAACGCCCCGCAGCGCCGCGAACAGGCTCGACAACCGGCATTTCCGCGAACACCCGCAGGCGCGCGCGTTCAACTTCAACACCACAACGGCAATCATTCTCTTCACAACGCAGTGCAGGTCCGGGCTCGTTGCGCATGAGAGCGAATCGCCTCAGGAGCGTCAATGCAAGCTGGTCTGGAAACATCGTCGACAACTTCCGCCGAATTCGGCGCCGTACCATCCACCAAGCCCGGCGCATCCGGTGCTGGCGGGCCGGGCACTTCACCGCATGCCATCACCCTGGCCGATTACCGGATCATCCGGCGCAATGGCGCCGTGGTCGGTTTCGAACCGTCGAAGATCTCGATCGCCGTGACGAAGGCGTTCCTGGCCGTCAATGGCGGGCAGGGCGCGGCCTCGGCCCGGGTGCGTGAACTGGTCGAGCAGCTGACCGGCAGTGTGGTCAATGCACTGGTGCGGCGCCAGCCGGGCGGCGGCACCTTTCATATCGAGGATATCCAGGACCAGGTCGAACTGGCGCTGATGCGTTCGGGCGAACATGATGTGGCCCGCGCCTACGTGTTGTACCGCGCCAAGCGAATGGAAGAGCGCGCCCAGCAGCAGGCGTCGAAACCGGCCGCCGGCGATGTTCAATTGCACGTGACCGAAGACGGCCAGCGCCGACCGCTCGACATGGGCCAGGTGCGCAGCCTGATTGCCGCAGCCTGCGTCGGCCTTGAAAAGCATGTCGACGCCGACGCCATCCTCAACGAGACGGTCAAGAATCTCTACGACGGCGTGCCGGTGGAAGAGCTGCACAAGTCGGCGATCCTGGCGGCGCGTGCCCTGATGGAAAAAGATCCGGCCTACAGCACCGTGACTGCACGCCTCCTGATGCATACCGTGCGCAAGGAAGTGTTCGGCCGTGAAGTGGCGCAGGATGACGCACCCGCAGCCTACGTCGACTACTTCCCGAAATACATCAAGAAGGGCATCGAGGCCGACCTGCTCGACGCCAGGCTGGCCCAGTACGACCTGGCCAAGCTGGCCGCGGCCATCAAGCCAGAGCGCGACCTGCAGTTCGGATATCTGGGCCTGCAAACCCTGTATGACCGGTATTTCCTGCACATCCGCGACATCCGCATCGAAATGCCGCAGGCGTTCTTCATGCGGGTGGCAATGGGCCTGTCGTTGAACGAGATCAACCGCGAAGAACGCGCCATCGAGTTCTACCACTTGCTGTCGTCCTTCGATTTCATGAGTTCGACGCCGACCCTGTTCAATTCCGGCACCCAGCGATCGCAACTGTCGTCGTGCTACCTGACCACCGTCGCCGACGACCTGGAAGGCATCTACGACGCGATCAAGGAAAACGCGCTGCTGGCGAAATACGCCGGTGGGCTCGGCAATGACTGGACGCCGGTGCGTTCGCTCGGTGCCCACATCAAGGGCACCAACGGCAAGTCGCAAGGTGTGGTGCCGTTCCTGAAAGTTGTCAACGATACAGCTGTTGCGGTCAACCAGTGTTTCGCACCGGAGACACTGGTCATGACGGCAGAGGGCGCAAAACCGATTCGCGACATCCAGCCTGGCGATCTGGTGTGCGGGCAGCGCGGCGAATACCGCGAAGTGCTCAACAAGATGACCTACAACCAGACCGATCCAATGGTCGAGGTCGACGTCAAGCATGCGATCCTGCCACTGCGCGTGACTGCCGGCCATCCATTGTGGGCAATCCAGGGCGTGCCGAAAGAGCAAGCCATCGCGCGCACGATGCAGTGGCTGGAAAAGGGCAAGGTGACGCCAGCCTGGACCGACGCCGGCCTGCTGCGTAGCGGCGACTACGTGGCGCAGGTGATTCCGAAGGAAGTCGTGCCGGTTGCCGACTTTACCGAAGACGACGCCCGTCTGTACGGCATCCTCCTGGGCGACGGCCATGTCTGTGCCGACGAATCCGAATGGGGGGTGTCAGGAAACCCGTCGAACGACGTACATCTTGCCTTCGTGCGGCAATATCTGGAGCAACGCGGCATTCATTTTTGGGAAAACGGCCGCGACACCACCTATGTCCAGATCAAGTGGGCGGTCGGATGCGGTGTCGCACGTGAAGCGTCGTCCGGACGACTGGTCCGTGGCAGCGGCACGCCTCACCTGCCGTTCGACCGCGCCGATCTGTACGACCAAAATTCACGCAAGCGCATCAGCCGGCGCTTCGCCCATCTGCCGGCCGAGCAAACCCTGGCGATGATCCAGGGCTTGCTCTGGACCGATGGCGGCGTCAGCCGCGGCAAGGAAATTTACTTTACCACCACTTCCGAGCCATTGGCCGAGGGATTGCGTTATCAGTTGCTGCGCATGAGAGTGCCATGTGCCGGGCAATACCGGGAGCGCCAGCAGAAACATGCCGGCACACGCTCCGACGGCAGCACCTGTCAGTTCGACAGCCTGACCAAGGCCTTCGACCTGCGGATTCCAGCTGTGCCGAAGGTGGCGGCGCTGGTGGGCGCCAAGCCGATCACGAAATACAACTGGATCGAACGCGACGGCTGCCTGTTCACCCGCGTGCGGTCGGTGAAGCCGATCACCCCGGTGCCGTTCGTGTTCGACCTGAAGGTCGACGGCGACCCGAGCTACATGACCACTGCTGCCTTGGCCCACAACGGCGGCAAGCGCAAGGGCGCGGTCTGCGCCTACCTGGAAACCTGGCACATGGACATCGAGGAATTCCTCGACCTGCGCAAGAACACCGGCGACGACCGCCGCCGCACCCATGACATGAACACGGCCAACTGGATTCCCGACCTGTTCATGAAGCGGGTGATGGAGAAGGGCGACTGGGTGCTGTTTTCGCCGTCCGACGTGCCGGACCTGCATGACAAGGTCGGACGTGATTTCGAGGCGGCCTACACTGCCTACGAAGCGAAAGCGGCACGGGGCGAACTGCGTCTGTTCAAGAAGATCGCGGCACTCGACCTGTGGCGCAAGATGCTGTCGATGCTGTTCGAGACCGGCCATCCGTGGATCACCTTCAAGGATCCGTGCAACATCCGCTCGCCGCAATCGCATGTGGGCATGGTCCACAGTTCGAACCTGTGCACCGAGATCACGCTGAACACCAACGAGTCGGAAATTGCGGTCTGCAATCTGGGTTCGGTGAACCTGCCGGCACACATGAAGGACGGCAAGCTCGATCACGTGAAACTGCAGGCCACGATTCGTACCGCCATGCGCATGCTGGACAACGTCATCGACATCAATTACTACGCCGTCAAGAAAGCCCGCGACTCCAACCTGCGGCATCGGCCGGTCGGTCTCGGCATCATGGGTTTCCAGGATTGCCTGCACATGATGCGGGTGCCCTATGCCTCCCGCGGTGCGGTGGAGTTCGCCGACCAGTCGATGGAAGCAGTGTGCTATTTCGCCTATCTGGCCTCGACCGAACTGGCCGAAGAACGCGGCCGCTACAGCTCGTACCGTGGCTCGCTGTGGGATCGCGGCATCCTGCCCAAGGATTCCCTGAAACTGCTGGCGCAAGAGCGCGGCGGTTACCTGGAAACCGATGATTCGGAGACCATGGACTGGAGCGTGGTGCGCGACCGTATCCGCGAACATGGCATGCGCAACTCCAACTGCGTGGCGATCGCACCGACAGCGACGATTTCCAATATCATTGGGGTCGCCGCATGCATCGAACCGACCTACCAGAACCTGTATGTGAAATCGAATCTGTCGGGCGAATTCACCGAGATCAACGAATATCTGGTGCGGGATCTGAAGGCGCGTGGCTTGTGGGATGAAGTGATGATCTCGGACCTGAAGTATTTCGACGGCAGCCTGGCCAAGATCGACCGCATTCCGCAGGACCTGCGCGAGATCTATGCGACTGCTTTCGAGGTCGAGCCGTCGTGGCTGGTGGAGGCGGCATCGCGGCGCCAGAAGTGGATTGACCAGGCGCAGTCGCTGAACATCTACATGGCCGGCGCCTCGGGCAAGAAACTGGACGAAACCTACAAGCTGGCCTGGCTGCGTGGATTGAAGACAACGTATTACTTGCGCACCATGGGCGCCACGCATACGGAGAAGTCGACTTCGAACACCGGCGCGCTTAACGCCGTGTCGGCCGATGGTGGCTTGTCGGGCGGTGCGGCGATGGGCTCGCTGCCGGCCGCGATGGCAGCGTCGGATCTGGCGGGGCCGGCCTGCATGCTGCGGCCGGGCGACGACGGTTTCGAGGAATGCGAAGCCTGCCAGTAATCAGTTTCGATCGAATCGGATTGGATTGGATTGGATTGGATTGAGTCGGATTGAGTTGGATTGAATCCGCATAAGCGGGCGAGAGAACAAACAAGCGCAGCGTCGGGATGCAGAATGTCGCAACTCGGCGCCGCAAGAATGAATCGATACAACGGGTAAGGAAACAGACATGTTAAGTTGGGACGAAGAGATCACGCCGGCCGCGAAGCCGACCCCCGCGCCAGCCGTGTTGCACGCGGTGCCTGCCGCTGCTGCGACCGCTGCAACAGCAACTGCAGCACAAACACCTGCCGCGGTGCCGCCGCTGGCCGCACTGACCGGAGCGAACAGGGACGAGGTCGCCGCCAATGCACCGGCGGCCGATCCGGCGCGCCGCATGAACGCCGCCGACAAGCGCATCATCAACGGCAGCACCGATGTGAACCAGCTGGTGCCCTTCAAGTACAAATGGGCCTGGGACAAATATCTGGCCGGCTGTGCCAACCATTGGATGCCGCAAGAAATCAACATGCAGCGCGACATCGAGCTGTGGAAGAATCCGAACGGCCTGACCGATGACGAGCGTCGCCTGGTCAAGCGCAACCTGGGTTTCTTCGTTACTGCAGATTCACTGGCTGCCAACAACATCGTGCTCGGCACCTATCGCCACATCACGGCGCCGGAATGCCGCCAGTACCTGTTGCGCCAGGCATTCGAGGAAGCGATCCACACTCACGCTTATCAATACATCACCGAGTCGCTCGGTCTGGATGAGTCGGAAATCTTCAACGCTTATCACGAAGTCAAATCGATTCGCGACAAGGACGAGTTCCTGATTCCGTTCATCGACACGCTGACCGATCCGCATTTC
>JAYTLK010000250.1:0-5435 GCA_043729515.1 Herminiimonas sp. | reverse complement strand
ATTGAGAACGTCTTTGGCAACCGCCTGGGCCGAATGACACCGGTGCCTCGCCAGCACCGTTGCTACTTCAGATCGGGTCCATCGACCCGCGTCTCGATGATGCTGACCGGTTTGCCCTTCAGAAGTCGCCAGAAGAACACGCCATACCCCGACAGCCCGTAGGCAACGAAGAGCATGAACAATACCTTCGGCGGGTCGCTCGATACCGCGACGAACGCAAGCACGATCAGGAATATGGTGATGAAAGGCACCGACTTGCGGAAGTTGACCTGCTTGAAACTGTAGAACGGCACGTTTGACACCATGGTCAGGCCGGCATACACCGTGATGGCCCAGGAGGCCCAGCTCAGATCGGTGCCAGCAAAGCGCAGGTCGTCCATCAGCCAGATGAAGCCGGCCACCAGAGCGGCGGCGGCAGGGCTGGGCAAGCCCTGAAAGTACCGTTTGTCCACCACTTCAATATTGGTATTGAAGCGCGCCAGTCGCAACGCCGCGCCGGCACAGTAGACGAATGCAGCGAGCCAGCCCAGCTTGCCCAGACCCCGCAGCGACCAGGCATACACCACCAGCGCCGGCGCCACGCCGAAGGAGACCATGTCGGAGAGGCTGTCGTACTGGGCGCCGAACTCGCTTTGCGTGTTGGTCAGCCGTGCGACGCGGCCATCGATCCCGTCAAGCACCATCGCGGCAAAAATCGCAATCGCAGCCTGATCGAACTTCAAATTCATTGCCATGACGATGGCATAGAAACCGCAGAACAGGGCTGCGGTCGTGAAAGCATTCGGCAGCAGATAGATGCCCCGCCGGCGTAATGATGGCCGTTCGACCACGCCCTCGCCCAGGCGCGGATGATGCAACGACAGCTTGTTGATGCGCAAACCTTCAACGAAAGGAAAGCGGCGTTTGCCTTTGCGACGATTGAAGGATGCCATGCGACTCTCTAAGTTAAGCGTTCAGGTGCGGACCGGGACCCCCGGGCGCCGCTATTCTAGTCGAGCGATAAACAAAAGTAACGCCGGGGCTGCAGTGCGGTGCGTTGCGATGCGATGCAGTCGTCGTCGCGCTACTTCGCGGCGTCGTCGATTCGCTGCTTCTGCGCCTCGGCTTGACCCGCCATCTGCCCTTCCAGCGCTTTTGCCTTGTCCAGGCTGTCGTGCTGCGTTTTGGTGAAGTTGACTGGCGCAGCCGGTTTGCAGCCGGCGCATAGTGCGGCCCATGCCAGCAGGAGAATGCAAACAAACCGGGTGTCATTTGGCATGGCGCGGGTCCTCGTCGATCGAAGCGGTTAAATTGGCGGTCAGCTACCGGAAGCGTACCCTTGCCACGACATGCATCGGCAACACCGTGTCCCCTGGCTCGAAGCTGGGCTCCTCCACGTTCTGGGCCTCGGCAGGCGCCATGCGCATCGTCATCTTCGCCATGCCGTTGTCGGCAGATTGCGCGTAGGCGCCGGAGCCATCGAAATCAACCGTCTCCAGCATGGCGTCAGTCGGGTTGCGGCCCATGGCGCGTGCGATGGCCGCAATCCGCAGCTGCAGGTTCTGCAAGGTGGCGGCAATGCGCTGATCATCGGTGCGTCGCGCCAACCCGTTCGACAGTCCGAAGTTCAAGCTGCTGACAGCCAGCAGCTTCTGGCTCGCCGCCACCAGCTTCGGCAGGCTTTCCAACTGGGTCGTGGTGACGTCGAGATACTGGCCGACACGCCAGGAAACGACCGTGCGATTGCGAACGGGCTTGGCCGGAACCTCGTCGGCATAAACCGGAAAACTGTAATAGCCGCGCGTCTGCAGGATCGCGCGCGGATCCTCCCGCCGCACGATCTCGGTGCCCTGTTTCATCTTCAGGTTGACGCGCGAGGCTGCCTGCGCCTTGTCGCGATCCTGCTCTTCGATCACCAGGGTGAGGTGCGCTTCGTCATTTGCCTGTCGCACGAACCCGTCGGCAGGCACGATGACCAGCGTGCCGCTGCCGACCACCATGGCCGAGCCGCCAGGCGGCGCATTCATGACCGGTGATGGGGATGAAAGCGTTGCCTGCGCAGCGACCGAGCCGGCGCAGAGTCCGATTGCGATCATGAACGATGCGCGCGTGAATGCAATCGACGTCATGTGATCCCTTGATCATTTAAACATTCAGTGTAGCGGAGCATTGCCTCGTGCAGGGCTTGAAACAAAAAGCGGCGCCCGAGCGCCGCTTCGATTCCACCATCTGCGCGGATGGTCAGTTCTTCGATTGATCGACCAGCTTGTTCTTGGCGATCCACGGCATCATCGCCCGCAACTTGGCGCCAACTTCCTCGATCTGATGCTCGGCCGTCAGGCGACGACGCGAAATCAGCGTCGGTGCGCCGGCCCGGTTTTCCAGGATGAAGCTCTTGGCATATTCACCGGTCTGGATGTCTTTCAGGCACTGGCGCATCGCATTCTTCGTCTCTTCGGTGACAATGCGCGGGCCGGTCACGTATTCGCCGTATTCAGCATTGTTCGAAATCGAGTAATTCATGTTGGCGATGCCGCCTTCATAGATCAGATCAACGATCAGTTTCAGTTCATGCAGGCATTCGAAATACGCCATCTCCGGCGCGTAACCGGCTTCGGTCAGGGTCTCGAAACCGGCCTTGATCAATTCGACTGCACCGCCGCACAGCACGGCCTGCTCGCCAAACAGATCGGTCTCGGTCTCTTCGCGGAAATTGGTCTCGATGATGCCGGCACGACCACCGCCGTTTGCCATCGCATACGACAGAGCGATGTCGCGCGCCATGCCGGACTTGTCCTGGTAGACGGCGATCAGGTGCGGTACGCCACCGCCCTGGCTGTAGGTCGAGCGCACGGTGTGGCCCGGTGCCTTCGGCGCAATCATGATGACGTCCAGATCCTTGCGCGGCACGACCTGGCCGTAATGCACGTTGAAGCCGTGGGCAAAGGCCAGCACGGCGCCTTCCTTGGCGTGCGGTGCGACATTCTCGTTGTAGACCTGGGCGATGTTTTCATCCGGCAGCAGGATCATGATGACGTCTGCCGCCTTGACGGCGTCATTGACTTCGGCCACGTTCAGGCCGGCATTCTTGACCTTGTCCCACGATGCCCCACCCTTGCGCAAGCCGACCGTCACCTTGCAGCCGGAGTCGTTCAGGTTCTGCGCATGCGCATGCCCCTGCGAGCCGTAACCGATGATGGCGATGTTCTTGCCTTTGATGAGGGAGAGATCGCAGTCCTTGTCGTAAAAAACTTTCATGATTTTCCTAGATGATGGGTGAAATGACGTGCAGTTGAAGCAGGAAGCAAAGAAACGGCATGAACAGGATCAGAGCGCGGAGAGGCCGACATGCCGGCCGCCCGCCGCGTCCCGTTGTCCACTCAAACCTTGAGAATGCGTTCGCCACGGCCGATGCCCGAGCCGCCGGTGCGCACCGTTTCGAGAATCGCGGCGCGGTCGATCGAATCGATGAAGGCATCGAGCTTGACCTGGTTGCCGGTCAACTCGATCGTGTAGGTCTTTTCGGTGACATCGATGATACGGCCACGGAAGATGTCGGCGGTGCGCTTCATTTCCTCGCGTTCCTTGCCGACCGCCCGCACCTTGATCAGCATGAGTTCACGCTCGATGTGCGCGCCCTCGGTCAGGTCGACCACCTTCACCACCTCGATCAGCCGGTTCAGATGCTTGGTGATCTGCTCGATGACGTCATCCGAGCCATTGGTGACGATCGTCATGCGCGACAGCGTTGCATCCTCGGTCGGCGCGACGGTGAGGGTTTCAATGTTGTAACCACGCGCAGAAAACAGCCCCACCACGCGCGACAATGCGCCCGCTTCATTTTCCAGCAATACGGAGACGATGTGACGCATGATCAGAGGTCCTCCGAACCGAGCAGCATTTCGGTCAGGCCCTTGCCGGCCTTGACCATCGGCCAGACGTTCTCGGTCTGGTCGGTGATGAAGTTCATGAACACCAGCCGGTCCTTCATGCCGAAGGCTTCCTTCAAGGCGCCATCGACATCGTTCGGATTTTCGATCTTCATTCCGACATGGCCGAAGGACTCGGCCAGCATCGTGAAGTCCGGCAGCGAGTCCATGTAGGACTCCGAATAGCGCGAACCGTAATCGATCTGCTGCCACTGGCGCACCATGCCGAGGAACCGGTTGTTGAGCAGGATGATCTTCGGCGTCAGGTGATACTGCTTGCAGGTGGCGAGTTCCTGGATGCACATCTGGATCGAGGCTTCGCCGGTGATGCAGGCCACCGTCGCGCCGGGGTTGGCCATCTGCACGCCCATCGCATACGGCAGCCCGACACCCATCGTGCCCAGGCCGCCGGAATTGATCCAGCGGCGCGGCTTGTCGAAGCCGTAATACTGCGCGGCCCACATCTGGTGCTGGCCCACGTCCGAGGTGACGAAGGCGTCGCCACCGGTAATGTCCCAGACCTTCTGCACCACGGATTGCGGCTTGATGACGGTGTCCGAGGTTGGAAACTTCAGGCAGTCGCGGCCGCGCCATTCTTCGATCTGCTTCCACCAGGACGCCAGGGCCACCGGATTCGGCCGGGTATCGGCCGCATCGATCTGCGACATCATTTCGATCAGCACGTCCTTGACGTTGCCGACAATCGGAATATCTACCCGCACCCGCTTGGAAATCGACGACGGATCGATGTCGATGTGGATGATCTTGCGCGGCTGGCTGGCGAAATGCTTCGGGTTGCCGATCACGCGATCGTCGAAGCGGGCGCCGATGGCGATCAGGACGTCGCAGTGTTGCATTGCCATGTTGGCTTCATAGGTGCCGTGCATGCCGGGCATGCCGACGAACTTGTCGCTCGATGCGCGGTAGGCGCCCAGACCCATCAGCGTATTGGTGACCGGAAAACCAAGGCTGTCGACCAGGCGATTCAGTTCCGGCGATGCATTGGCCAGGATCACGCCGCCGCCGGTGTAGATCATCGGCCGCTCGGCCGACAGCAGCAACTGCACCGCCTTGCGAATCTGGCCGGAATGCCCTTTGTCGACCGGCTTGTAGGAGCGCATTTCTATCTCTTTCGGATAGGAATAGGCGCACTTGTGCATCGAGATGTCCTTCGGAATATCGACCAGCACCGGACCCGGACGGCCGGTGGTGGCGATGAAGAACGCCTTCTTGATCGTGATGGCCAGATCGCGCACGTCCTTGACCAGAAAATTATGTTTCACGCAAGGCCGGGTGATGCCGACCGTATCGCATTCCTGGAATGCATCCTGGCCGATCGCATGCGACGGTACCTGGCCGGAGATGATCACCATCGGTATCGAATCCATGTAGGCGGTCGCCAGGCCGGTGACGGCATTGGTGACACCCGGGCCGGAGGTGACCAGCGCCACGCCGACTTTCTGGGAACTGCGGGAATAAGCATCTGCCGCATGGATCGCTGCTTGCTCGTGACGCACGAGGATATGC
>JAYTLK010000249.1:0-11768 GCA_043729515.1 Herminiimonas sp. | reverse complement strand
CGGTCAAGCTGGCTGCGATGGAAGAAGCGGCAACCGGCAGCCCGCTCATCGGTGGCAACCGCACTACCCTGCTTTTCGATGGACCGCAGGCCATGGGTGCCATGCTGGCGGCAATGAAAGGCGCACAGGACAACATCAATCTCGAGACCTATATCTTCGATCAGGATGAACTCGGCCAGCAGTTCCAGAAATTGCTGATCGAAAAACAGATGGCGGGCGTGCAGGTCAACATCATGTACGACAGCATCGGTTCGCTCGGCACACCTGCGGCTTTTTTTGACGAGATGCGCGCAGCTGGCATCAAGCTCATCGAATTCAATCCGATCAATCCCTTGAAACGCATCGGCAGCTGGACCTTGAACAACCGGGATCACCGCAAGATTCTGGTGGTCGACGGTCGGATCGGGTTCACCGGCGGCGTCAACATTTCAGAGAACTACGCGCGTAGTTCGTTGTTCCGTTCCGGCAGCAGGGCGGGAGGCGAGCCGGGCTGGCGTGACACCCACATCCAGATCGAAGGTCCGGCTGTCGCATCGCTGCAGTTGTTGTTCCTCGATGGCTGGGCCAGCCAGAAAGAAGGCGAAATTGCCGACCGCGAATATTTTCCGCCACTGCCCGATGTCGGCGACAAGCTGGTGCGCGTATTGGGCAGCCTGCCGGATAGCCAGGCGCCGATCTACAAGGCCTACGTGCTCGCGATCCAGGAAGCGCGCCAGTCGATTCATCTGACTGCGGCTTATTTCGCGCCTGATGTCCAGTTTTTGGAAGCAATCACTGCGGCGGCGCGGCGTGGTGTCGACGTCAAGATCATCTTTCCGAGCATTTCCGACGCTGGAATGGTCAAGCAAGCCGGCCAATCCTTTTATGCCGACCTGCTGGAATCGGGCGTGCGTATTTTCGAACTCAAGGCTTCGGTATTGCATGCCAAGACAGGCGTCATCGATCACACATGGTCGACCATCGGGTCGGCCAATCTCGATGTACGTAGTTTTCTTCATAACCGCGAGGCCAACCTCGTGATTCTGGGAAGCGAGTTCGGCGCCACGATGGAAGGCGCTTTCGCGGAGGACCTGAAGAACTCTGTCGAGATGACGCCGGAAGTGTGGAATTCCCGCTCGCCGGTACAGCGGATGAAGGAATGGGCAGCACGTAATTTTGAATATTGGCTGTGAGCGGCATCCTCCTCCAAACGGCACCTTTGTCGGCGGCGCGAATCGAAGAAGATGCGTTTTTCCGATCACTGATGTCCATGTCTTGCCGCCCCACCGCCATCATCTTTCCAGCCAACAGCAGCCATGCTCGCGCCTACTGACAAATCGACCAGGGAAACGGTTCTTTCCATCGACTGGTGGACCGATGTCCTGTTTTGCCTGACCATCAGCCGTCCGCCGGATTATCGTTTTACGCCAGGACAATTTTCTAGGCTGGGATTGCCGGCGCCGCCGCTCGACGGCAGCGCAGGAGCGGTGCGCCAGCAGGCGCCGTTCGATGTCCTCTGGCGCGCCTACTCGATCACTTCGGCCACTGCCGACACCCAGCTGGAGTATTACGGCATTGCGGTGCCGGATGGGGCGTTCACCAGCGCCGTACGGCAACTCAAGCGGGGTGATCCGATCCTGCTCGACAAGGTGCCGAACGGCTTTTTGACGATCGACCGTTTCACCGGAGGAGACGACCTCTGGATGCTGGCGACAGGGACCGGACTGGGTCCCTACATCGCATTGCTGCGCGACCCGGCCGTATGGCGGCGTTTCGGCAAGCTGGTGCTGGTGCACGGGGTGCGGCATGGTCGGGAGCTTGCCTACCAGGCCACGTTGGCGTCGCTGGCCGCGCAGGCAGCCACACGGACCGACTGCGCTCGACTGTACGTGGTGCAGGCAACGACACGTGAGTCGGTGAGTGCGCCGGTGAGTGCGCCTGTAAATCAATCGGGGATGACATCAACCAGCTTGCCGTCAACCAGGCCGGCAATCGCGCTCGCGCCGGATGGCCTGCCGGACCCTGCCAACCAGCCGGCCCTGGCGCGCCTTCAAGGCCGCATCACCACCCTGCTCGCTTCCGGCATGCTGGAAGCCGCAGCCGGGCTGGCAATGTCACCGGAAACATCGCGCATCCTGCTGTGTGGCAATCCGGCGATGATCGATGACATGCGCGGGCTGCTGCAACTGCGCGGCTTCTTGCCGGTGCGGCGGGCCCAGCCAGGCCACTTCATGGCCGAGAATTACTGGTAGCCGCAGCTTCGGTCAGGCGCGGCAGGCGCCGCGCCGAGCCATCAGTTGAAGGTCTTGCCCTCGCCAGCCAGGCGGGCCAGCAGCGGCGCGACCTTCCAAGCTTCGCCATGCGGACCACGGGCATATTTTTCCATTGCCATGACGACGTTCGGCAGGCCGACCGTATCGGCATAGAACATCGGACCACCGCGAAACAGCGGGAAGCCATACCCGGTCAGGTAGACCATGTCGATGTCCGACGCCCGGGTGGCGATGCCTTCCTCCAGGATGTGCGCGGCTTCGTTGACCATCGCATACACCAGCCGCTCGACGATTTCCTCATCGCTGACCTTGCCCCGGGTGATGCCCAGATCGGCAGAATGCTTGATGATCATGTCGTTGACGATCTGCGACGGATACGCCTTGCGGTCGCCCGGCTTGTAGTCGTACCAGCCGGCGCCGGTCTTCTGGCCGAAGCGGCCGAGTTCGCACAGCAGGTCGGCGGTTTTTGAATACGTGACTTCTGGCTTTTCCAGGTAACGGCGCTTGCGGATGTACCAGCCGATGTCGTTGCCGGCCAGGTCACCCATGCGGAACGGACCCATCGCGAAGCCAAATTTTTCGATGGCCTTGTCGACCTGTTCAGGCAGGCAGCCCTGCTCCAGCAGGAAGCCGGCCTGGCGGCTGTATTGCTCGATCATGCGGTTGCCGATGAAGCCATCGCAAACACCGGAGACAACGCCGGTCTTCTTGATCTTCTTCGAGATCGCCAGGGTGGTGGCCAGCACATCTTTACCGGTTGCCTTGCCGCGCACGATTTCCAGCAGCTTCATCACGTTTGCCGGGCTGAAGAAATGCATGCCGACCACGTCCTGCGGCCGTTTGGTAAAGGCGGCAATCTGGTCGACATCTAGCGTCGAGGTGTTCGAGGCCAGGATCGCGCCTGGCTTCATGACTTCGTCGAGCTTCTTGAACACGGTTTCCTTCACGCCCATGTCTTCGAAGACCGCTTCGATCACCAGATCGGCCTGGCCGATTTCTTCGTACGACAGCGTGCCTTTCAAGAGCGCCAGACGCTGGTCGAATTTCTCCTGCGTCAGCTTGCCCTTCTTCATCGTGTTTTCGTAATTGCGGCGGATGGTGGCCATGCCCTTGTCGAGCGCTTCCTGTTTGGTCTCCAGCAGCGTGACCGGCAGGCCGGCATTCAGGAAATTCATCGCGATGCCGCCACCCATGGTACCGGCGCCGATCATGGCCACCGATTTGATGTCGCGCACTGGCGTATCGGCAGGCACGTCGGGCAGCTTGCTGGCAGCGCGTTCGCCAAAGAAGGCATGCCGCAGCGCTTTCGATTCGGTGGTCTGCACGAGGTCGATGAACAGAGCGCGCTCATACGCGATGCCATCGTCGAATTTTTTTGTCACCGATGCCGAGACCGCATCCACGCATTTCAACGGCGCCGGGAATGGGCCAGCCATTGCCTTGACGGTGTTGCGGGAAAACTGCAGGAAGGCTTCGTGATTCGGATAATCCACTTTCAGGTCGCGCACCTTCGGCAGCGGACGGGTGTCGGCGACCTTGGCGGCGAACGCCAGCGCGCCCGTCATCAGATCACCCTCGACCAACTGGTCGAAGAGCTTGGTCTTGGCCAGCTTTTCGGATGCCACCGGGGTGCCGGAGACGATCATGTTCAACGCCATCTCCAGGCCGACCACACGCGGCAGACGCTGTGTGCCGCCGGCGCCCGGCAAGATGCCGAGCTTGACTTCGGGCAGCGCGATCTGCGCACCAGGGGAAGCGACGCGGTAGTGACATCCCAGCGCCAGCTCCAGCCCGCCGCCCATGCAGACGGTGTGGATGGCGGCGATCACCGGTTTGTCGGATTGCTCGGCGGCGGCGATCACGGTGTGCAGCGTTGGTTCGGCCAATGCCTTCGGCGAATTGAATTCCTTGATGTCGGCGCCACCCGAGAACGCCTTGCCGGCGCCGGTGATGACGATTGCCTTGACCGCCGCATCCTGTTGCGCCTGGCGCAGGCCGTCGACGATGGCACTGCGGGTCGCATGCCCGAGGCCGTTGACCGGCGGATTGTTCAGCGTGATGACGGCGACGTCGCCGTGGACTTGATATTGAGCGGTCATGGAAATCCTTTGATTGAACGGGTCGCAGCGCACTGCCGGTGCAGCCGGAATCATACCGTAAAAGAACGGTCGTATTATTTTAAAACAGGTCGTCGCGCCTCGGATCGCGGCCGGTGAACGGGCCGCCGTCTACCGCGCATTACACCTCCAGCCACTCCTTGCGGATCCCCGCATTGGCACGCAATTCAGCCGGCGTCCCCTCGAAGACGATCGAGCCATGCCCCATCACGTACACCCGTTGCGAGATTTCAAGGGCGATGGCGAGCTTCTGCTCGACCAGCAAAATCGAGATGCCACGGTTCTTCAGCACGTTCAGATATTCGGCAACCAGGTCGACGATCTTCGGCGCCAGGCCTTCGGTCGGCTCGTCGATCATGATCAGGTCCGGGTCGCCCATCAGGGTGCGGCACAGGGTCAGCATCTGCTGCTCGCCGCCGGACAGCACGCCGGCGGCAGTATGTTGGCGCTCCTTCAACCGCGGGAACATGCCGTACATGTCATCGAGTGACCAGCGCGAGACATTCTTGCTGGTCTTCTTTTCACCGAGGATCAGGTTCTGTTCCACCGTCAGGCTCGGAAAAATATCCCGATTCTCCGGTACATAGCCCAGGCCCCTGTGCGCGATCTGGAAGGCTTTCAAACCGATCAGCTCCTCGCCCTTGAACAGGATCGACCCGGTCGAATCGACCTGGCCCATCGCCGCCTTGACGGTGGTCGAACGCCCGACGCCATTCCGGCCAAGCAGGCTGACGATTTCACCCTCGCCCACCGTCAGGTCGACGCCGTGCAGCACGTGGCTCTTGCCGTAATAAGAATGCAGATTGCGGATTTCCAGCAGCGCGCTCATGCCGCTTCCTCCGCCGGCGCATGGCCGCCCAGGTAGGCTTCCTGCACCCGCGCATTGCCCCGGATGTTCTGCGGCGTGTCGCAGGCGATCATCTCGCCGTAGACCAGCACCGCGATCTTGTCGGCCAGGCCAAACACCACGCTCATGTCATGCTCCACCATCAATAAGGTTTTGCCGACCGTCACCTTGCGGATCAGCTCGACGGCTGCATCGGACTCCGAGCGACTCATGCCCGCGGTCGGTTCGTCGAGCAGGATGACATCGGCGCCGCCTGCGATCGTGATGCCGATTTCCAATGCCCGCTGCTCTGCATAAGTCAGCAGACCCGCAGCGGTGCCACGCCGGCGCTTCAAGCCGATCTGCTCGAGCACGGCTTCTGCCCGCTCATGCGCATCCCTCAGGCCATTGAGCCGGTTCCAGAATGAATACTTGTAGCCGAGCGACCAGAGTACCGCGCAGCGCAGGTTTTCATAGACGGTCAGGCGGTGGAAGATGTTCGTGATCTGGAAGCTGCGCGACAGGCCGAGCCGGTTGATCTCGAACGGCCGCAGCCCGACCGTGCTTTTGCCGTTCAACAGGATGTCGCCGGAGGTCAGGCCGAAACGGCCCGAGACCAGGTTGAACAGGGTCGATTTGCCGGCGCCGTTGGGACCGATGACGGCGAAGCGCTCGCCCTTCGGTACCTGCAGCGTGGCGCCGCGGATGATCTCGGACTTGCCGAAATTCTTGCGCACGTCGCGCAGTTCGAGTGAAAACGCGCTCATGCCTGAGTCCTCCGGATTTCTTCTTCGATGGCGCTGTTGGCGTCGTTCCAGACCTGCCGGAATCCTGGCAGCACTGCGTGAAACGCCACGATGCCGGCGATGACCAACCCGCCAGCCACGATCCAGGGCAAGGTAGCGGCCGTGTCGACCGTGCCGCCGAAGCGGGTCATGACGGTACCGTTGGCCGCATCCAGGGTCAGGTGATACAACATCTCGACGATCATCACTGCGCCTGCCAGGATCAACAGGGATGCGCCGACAATGCCCGCCAGTTTCGGCCAGACCGTCTTGAAATGCTTGAACTTGATCAGCCGGACGTTCAGCATCAGGATGCTTGCCACGCCGCCCGGTGCATACATCACGATCAGGATGAAGAACACGCCCAGATAAAGCTGCCAGGCCTTGGTGAAATCCGACAGCATGACGGTCAGGAAAATGCCCAGCACCGCACCAATCATCGGCCCGAAGAAAAAGCCGACGCCACCGATGAAGGTGAACAGCAGAATGCTGCCGGAGCGCAGGGCCGACACGTTTTCCGCGCTGACGATCTCGAAGTTGATCGCCGACAACCCGCCCGAAATGCCGGCGAAGAAAGCCGACAGGATCAGGGTCAGGTAACGTACCCACTGGGTGTCGTAGCCGATGAATTCGACCCGCTCCGGATTGTCCCGCACGGCGTTGGCAATGCGGCCCAGCGGTGTCTGCGTGAAGGCATACATGCCGATGGTGCTGATGATGAGCCAGAACGCGATCAGGTAATAGACCTGGATCTGCGGCCCGAAGGTAATGCCCATGAACGGCTGGCCGATCACGCGGTTGGTGGCGATGCCGCCCTCGCCGCCGAAGAAGGCCGGGAACATGAGTGAACTGGCAAACACCAGTTCGACCAGGCCGAGCGTGATCATCGAAAAAGTGGTGCCGCTTTTCTTGGTGGTGACGTATCCGAACAGGACGCCGAAGAACATGCCGGCCACGCCGCCCACCAGGGGAATCAGCGTGACGGGAATCGGCAGCGTGCCGGCAGTGGCCAGATTCATCGCATGGATGGCGAAGAATGCGCCCAGTCCGGAATACACCGCATGGCCGAACGACAGCATGCCGCCTTGCCCCAGCAGCATGTTGTAGGACAGGCCGAAGATCATGACGGTGCCGATCTGCGACAGCAGCGACAAGGACGCGCCCTTGTTGAAGATAAGGGGTGCGACGATCAGCATGGCTGCAAACAGCGTCCAGATGATCCAGCGGGCGAGATTGAGCGGACGGTAGGCGATCGTGCGCAATGGTGCGGCAGTCGCAGCGGTGCTCATGGTGTTGCTGGAATGTGTGCTGGCCATCGTCTCAACCCTCCCGCGTGCCCATGATGCCCTTCGGGCGGAAGATCAGGATCAGCACCAGCAGCAGATACGGCATGATCGGCGCGGCCGACGAAATCGTCAGCTTCCACAACGAGTAGCCGAAGGTTTCCGGCGAGATGGTGGCGCCCATTTTCGCCAACAGATCGACGAAGGAATAGTCGAGCGCCACCGCATAGGTTTGCAGCACGCCGATCAGCAGCGAGGCCATCAAGGCGCCCACCAGTGAACCCATGCCACCGACCACCACTACCACGAAGGTGATGCTGCCCACGGTGGCCGCCATCGATGGCTCGGTCACGAAGGCATTGCCACCGATGACGCCAGCCAGTCCCGCCAGCGCGCAGCCGCCACCGAACACCAGCATGAACACCCGCGGCACGTTGTGACCGAGCGCCTCGGCCGTGTCGGGATGTGTCAGTGCTGCCTGGATCACCAGTCCGATGCGGGTGCGGGTGAGCACCAGATAGATCGCCAGCAGCATCAGCAGCGCGATCAGCATCATGAAGCCACGATAGATCGGGAAGGTAGTGGTGTAGAGCGTGAAGAGCGGGCCGTCGAGCGAGGCTGGAATCGGGTACGGCACCGCGGCGCGGCCCCAGACCAGTTGTACCAACTCGCTGATGACGTATGACAAGCCGAAAGTGAACAACAGTTCCGGAATATGGCCGTATTTATGCACCGACCGCAGGCCGTAGCGCTCGACCAGGGCGCCGATTGCGCCGACCACGAGGGGAGCCACGATCAGGGCTGGCCAGAAGCCGATCTTGACGCTGATGGTGTAGGCAAAATACGCACCCAGCATGTAGAAACTGGCATGCGCGAAATTGAGCACGCCCATCATGCTGAAGATGAGCGTCAGGCCGGATGAGAGCATGAACAGCAGGAGCCCGTAGCTCAAGCCGTTCAGCAGGGTAATTAGGGTGAACTCCAAGGGACGATCCTCTCAGGCGGCAATGCGGGTGGTCGCGCCGGCAGCGACGGGGTCGCGGCAGGCGTGCGAGCGTTCTATTTCAAGGAGCGAGTAATCAAGGAATGAACAAGACAGCGTGACGCCGGTCGGGTCACGCTGCGTTTTCCGATGCTCAGGATGGACGCTTCATCTGACATGAGGTCGGCTGGGTGGCGACGTAGGTCTCCACTTTCTGGTCGGTGCGCCAGCCGTAGCCGGTATTTTCCTGATCGTACTTCACGGCCTTGCCGTCGACCTTGGTCCAGGTGGCGATGTAGAGCGGCTGTTGCGCCTGGTGATCGGTCTTGCGCATTTCGACTTCGCCGTTCAAGCTCGCAACCTTCATGCCTTCCATGGCGAGCGCCACTTTCAGGGGATCAGCGGACCCGACCTGCTTGACCGCCTTGGCCAGCAGTTCAGCACCGGTGTAAGTAGCCATCACATAAAAATCATCGTCATATTTTTTCTTGAACGCCATGGCAAGGCTGCTGCCGGTCGCTGTCGTGTCGTTGATGTTCCAGTATCCAACGGTCTTGACGCGTTCGGCGCCGGACGCGCCCATCGCGGTCGGCACGCCCGTGGTCGCGGCGTAATAGGTATAGAAATTCGCCTTCAGGTCGGCATCCTTGGCGGCCTTGATCAGGAGCGCGAGATCGGCGCCCCAGTTTCCGGTGATGACCGTATCGGCACCGGATGCCTTGATCTTGGCAACATAGGGTGAAAAATCCTTGACGGTGGCAATCGGATGCAGGTCGTCACCGACGATCTGCACGTCAGACCGCTTGCGTTTCAGGAGTTCCTTGGCCGCGCGCGAGACTTGCTGGCCGTGGGCATAATTCTGGCCGATGATGTAGACCTTCTTGATGCCCTGTTCCTTGGCCATGAACGTGGTCAAGGCCTCCATCTTCATGTCCGAATTTGCATCCAGCCGGAAATGCCAGAAGCTGCATTTGCTGTTTGTCAGATCCGGATCGACGGCGGCGTAGTTCAGGAACACCACTTCCTTGCCGGGATTGCGCTCATTGTGCTTGGTCACCGCATCGGACAACGCCAGCGCGACGCCGGAACCGTTGCCCTGCACGATGTAATGGAAGCCCTGGTCGATCGCCGTCTTCAATTGCGACAGCGACTCCTGCGGGCTGCCCTTGTTGTCGAAGCCGACGACTTCCAGCGTATGGCTACCGGCTTCTTTTTTCGTGTTGACCAGCTCGGCCATCGCCTGCCAGCTTTTCAGGCCATTCTGCCCGACCGGCGCAAACGCGCCTGACAGCGGATCGATGAAGGCAATGCGGATGTTTTCAGCGAAGGCTGCGGGCGCGGTGAACGCCCCGCTGACGGTTGCCGCCAGCAGCAGCAACCGGATGCGGGAAGATACGGGCATGGTCTTTTCCTTTACGGGGGATGGCCGGGTAACGAGGGGCGCAACGAATCAGGTCTTGGCAGGACGCTTCATCTGGCAGGACGTCGGTTGGGTCGACACGTAGGTCTCGACCTTCTGCTCGGTCTTCCAGCCATAGCCGGTCTTTTCCTGATCGTATTTCACGGTCTTGCCGTCGACCTTGGTCCAGGTGGCGATGTAGAGCGGCTGCTGGGCCTGGTGATCGGTGGCGCGCATCTCGACTTCTCCGTTGAGCGCCTTGACCTTCATGCCTTCCATGGCATAGGCAACCTTGGTCGGATCCGCCGATTTTGCAGTCTTGACGGCCTTCGACAGCATCTCGATGATGGTGTAGATGTCGACCACATACAGGTCGTCGTTGTACTTGGCGCGGAACTGGTCGACCAGCTCATGACCCGAATAGGTCTCGTTGTTCTCGTGCCAGTAGGCGACCATCTTGACCTGGCCGGCGCCGGCTGCACCCATTGCGGTCGGCACGCCCGAAGTGCCGGCGTAATAGGTATAGAACTTGGCGGTCAGGCCAGCATCTTTTCCGGCCTTGATCAACAGCGCCAGGTCAGCACCCCAGTTGCCGGTGATGACGGTGTCGGCGCCAGAAGCCTTGATCTTGGCGATGTACGGCGAGAAATCCTTGACGGTGGCGATCGGGTGCAGGTCGTCACCGACGATTTCCACATCCGGACGCTTGCGCTTCAACAGCTCCTTGGCGGCACGGGTAACTTGCTGACCATGCGCATAGTTCTGGCCGATGATGTAGACCTTCTTGATGCCCTTGTCCTTGGCCATGTAGGAGGTCAAAGCTTCCATCTTCATGTCGGAGTTCGCATCGAAGCGGAACTGCCAGAAGCTGCACTTGCTGTTGGTGAGATCGGGATCGATTGCCGAGTGGTTCAGGAAAACGATTTCCTTGCCCGGATTGCGCTCGTTGTGCTTGTTGACGGCATCGATCAGCGCCAGTGCCACGCCGGAGCCATTGCCCTGGGCGATGTAATGGAAGCCCTGGTCGATCACGGTCTTCAGTTGGGTCAGCGACTCTTGCGGGCTACCCTTGCCATCGAAGCCGACGACTTCGATCGTGTTGCCGGCGCCAGCCAGTTGCTGCTTGTTGGCCATCTCGGCGAACATCTGGTACGTATGAAGCTGGTTCTGGCCGATTGGCGCAAAGGCGCCCGAGAGCGTTTCGATCAGGGCGATCTTGACGACTTCGGCCGACGCGACCGGCGCGGCGAAGGCGGCGGCGAGCGACAGGGCGATGGTGGAAAGTGCGGTCTTGGAAACTGCAGCCGGGCGAATCAGATTGAACATGTGTCTCTTCCTATGAATGGATGATGCTTGCGGACGGAACGACTCAGGCAGTTGGAAGGACATGGTCCTTGAACTGCTCTCTTAATTTGTTTTTCAGGATCTTGCCGGTGGCGCCAACCGGCAGCGCGTCGATGAAGGCAACGTCATCAGGTGTCCACCATTTCGCGATCTTGCCTTCGTAGAACGCCAGCAGGTCGGCCTTGACGACGTCCGCACCTGGCTTCTTCACCACCAGCAGCAGCGGCCGCTCATCCCATTTCGGATGGAAGACGCCGATGCATGCCGCCTGCAACACCGCCGGATGGGCCATCGCGATGTTTTCCAGGTCAATGGTGCCGATCCATTCGCCGCCGGACTTGATGACATCCTTGCTGCGATCGGTGATCTGCATGTAGCCGTCGGCATCGATGGTGGCCACGTCGCCGGTCGGGAACCAGCCATCGACCAGCACGTCGCCGCCTTCGTTCTTGTAATAGGCGTTGATGATCCAGGGTCCGCGCACCAGCAGGTTGCCATAGGTTTTGCCGTCCCACGGCAGCTCGATGCCGTCGTCGCCGACGATCTTCATGTCGACTCCGAAAATCGCATGACCCTGCTTTTCCAGGATGCGCTGCTGCTCGTCGTCGGACAAGGCGAAATGCTTGGTCTGCAGCGTGCCGGCCGTACCCAGCGGCGACATCTCCGTCATGCCCCAGGCATGCACGACCTCGACCCCATGCTGATTGCGGAAGGCCCGCATCATCGCCGGCGGACAGGCCGAGCCGCCGATGACGGTGCGCTTGAAGCTGGAGAATTTCA
>JAYTLK010000248.1:0-3236 GCA_043729515.1 Herminiimonas sp. | reverse complement strand
CCGCCACCGACGTCGCCCACCAGGGTTGGCGGCGGCACCGGTGGCGTGCCGGGCGCACCGGCGAACCACAGCGCGCCCGACAGCGCCACATAATTCAGGTCATGGCCGGCCGCCTGTGACAGTGGTCCGTGCTGGCCCCAGCCAGTCATGCGGCCGTAGACCAGCGCCGGCCTGCGCGCCAGGCAGACTTCCGGTCCTAGCCCGAGACGCTCCATGACACCCGGGCGCATGCCTTCGATCAGCGCATCGGCGCCGTCGATGATGCGCAGCACCGCATCGACTGCTTGCGGATCCTTCAAGTCGAGGGCGACCGATCGCTTGCCGCGATTGAGGATGTTGGCGCTGCCGAACTGCAGGGGATCCGTGGCGGCGGTACTGGCGCGTTCGATCAGGATGACCTCGGCACCCATATCGGCGAGCAACATGCCGCAAAACGGTGCCGGACCAAGGCCAGCGATTTCGACGATGCGCAACCCTTGAAGAACGCTCACGATGGCTTGCCTTGCAGGTCAAGGGTGACCGCAGCGGCATCCGTTGCACACAGTCGGCAGGCGAGCGAACGTCCCAGACGGGTTTTTCTGCCATCTGGCGTCGTTACCCAGGGGCGATTGATCCACGGTGGATCGTGGCGTACGTGCTGGTTGTGGCCGCAGGCAAGTTCGACAACCCAGTCGCCTTGATCGTCCTGATGGAAACCAATGATGGCGCGGGCGATGGCGTCGGCAGTCATGCAGATCCCCTGAAAATGTTCCCGCATTCGTTACGATTGCAGCATGAAGGTTTCATATTCGAGCACTGCCAGCTTACGCTGCAACATGACCAACCCGGCCACCACTACCACCAGCAGTGCGACTGCAAAACCGTAACCGAAAAACGCTGGGCCCAGGCGTATCGACACCAGGGTCAGGATCAGGTTCAGCCCGACGAAGGTGCTGCACAACACGAGCACGATGCGGCGCTTGTCCAAATAGAAAAACACGTTCAGGATGCCAAGCAGCACAACCTGCAGCCCGGCGGCGATCACGTCAATATAAAGCAGCGGCAGATACAAGGTCGAAATACCCAGCCAGGCCAGCACCGACTGCCCGACCACGATCAGGAGCAGGCCGGCAATGGTCTGGATCTTGACGATCTCGAAGATACCGAGCCGGATGGTTTCAGCCATGCCGTTGCGGCAATCCTCGATGCTTTCCAGCGAGCCGCCGGAGCGCACGGCGTGATAGAACTGGTCATAGAATTCGACGAAATCGGTTTCCATGCGCAACAAAAAAATCGCCATGCCGGGGATGATCGACAGATAGGCCAGAAATACCGGCAGGTCGTAGATCACGGAGGCGCGCAGGGGGCCGATGATGGCTTGACTGGTGTCGTGGTTGTACCAAAAAATGAACTTGTCGATCCAGACGCCGAGGTTGTAGAACAGACCGATCGCCAGCAAGGCCGGATACATTTTCTGGCGATCGAAAAATTCGAAGGAAATGAATTTCGACGCCGGATAATTACGCAGGATCAGGATCACCATGCCGGTCAGCAGCATCGCCTGACCGATGACAAAGCCACCCATCAATCCTTCGAGGCCGAAGCGGCGCAGCGCCAGCGCCGCCATTACCGTCAGCGCGTAACCAAAAAAATACAGCCAGACGATTTCGCGGTACTGCTTCATGCCTGACAAGAAAATCGTGGCAATCCAGATGTTGCACATGATGACGAACGCCGACAACAGCAGCAAGCGGTACATCACGCTTTGCGCTGGAAACAGAAACACCACGCACAACATGCCGAGCGCGCCGCCGACGACGGTGACGATGAAAGTGACGGCATGAAAATTGGTCAGGATGACGTCATTGTTTTTTTCAAACAGGCGGTCGGCGGTAAAACGGGTGAACGCCAGCTGGAACGGTCCCGTGAAAATCAATGACGAGGCGATGACGTAGGTGACACTGACCTGGAATTGCACGATCAGGAAGTTCGGCACCACGATGGCGTAGCTGAGCACGCCGATGATCAGAATGCCGACGATGGACAGCACCCAGGGGCCGGAACTGATCACGGCCGCGTAGGTATAAGCCTGCATGAGCGAGAGCAGGTTGTCGCGTTTCAGGATCTTTCGCAGTTCGAATCCGATGCCGGCCATGGTTCCTAAGATCCCTTCTGGTGGGGGAACGGACATGCTGCGGGAGATGAACGATTACCGGCGGTGCCGCCGTCGTCAAGCGACTTCGCATAGAGCTGGCGATACTGTTCGAACATCAGGTCCTGTGTGTAATACCGTTCGACACGGGCAATGCCGGCTTCCTGCGCCGCCTTCCAGCGCACCGGGTCACCCAGCAAGTCGACGGCAGCACGCGCCAACGCCTGTGGTTCGGCGATCGGCACGATGGTGCCGGCCGCGCCCAGCGCTTGATCCTCGGCATCGAGTCCATACAACAACTGCCGGCAGGAGCCGACATCGGTGGCCACCGCCGGCACGCCAGCGGCAAACCCTTCGAGCAGCACCAGGGGCAAGGCTTCGCTGATGCTGGATAGAACGATCAGGCCAAGCTTGGGCATCAGTTCGTCGATCTTTTGAAAGCCCAGAAATTTCACGTGGTCCTGCAGGTCCAGGCTCTCCATGATGCTGCGACATTCTTCGGCATAGGCCAGGTCTTCATCTTCCGGCCCGGCAATCCAGCCTTGTGCGCCCGGCAGCAGGTTGACCACGGTACGCATGGCGCGGATGAATGTCTTCACGTCCTTGATCGGCACCACGCGTCCGATCAGGCACAGCACCGGCGGCGGGCTGGCCGGACGCCGCGCCCGCAATGTCGACAGGCGCGGCAGGTCGATCCCGTTTGGAATGTTGCGCGTGCGGCCGGCCTGTGCGCCGTCGGCGATCTGGCGCAGGCGGTTGGCCTCGTACAGTGCCACGATGTCGCTGGCCGCGTCGTAGCACATGCGTCCGAGCGCTTCGAAAAAGCGGATCCAGAGATCGCGGAAATAGGACAGTTGCGAGGCGTCTTTCTCGAATACGCCCCGGTTGTCGGAAATCCATTCGCTCTGGAACAGGTCGATCTTGCGTTCCTTGGTGTAGATGCCGTGTTCCGACAGGATCAGCGGCCGGCCAGTGCGTTCCCTTAACAACGTGCCCAGAAAACCGGCGTAACCGGTGGAGATGCTGTGATAGGCGCGCGCCGGTATGAGATTCTTGCCGATGCGGGCCAGGGTCCAGACCGGCGCGTGCATGATGCGCACGGTCC
>JAYTLK010000247.1:0-9697 GCA_043729515.1 Herminiimonas sp. | reverse complement strand
GATGGCGGCCAGCGTGCCGAGCGCGAAGTCGAGGTATTCGACCGGGTCGAGCGTGCCGGCCTGGTACTGCGTGAAGAACACGCCATTGCGTGCCTCGAAATCGGCGACGTCGACGGCGCCGCGCCGCACCAGATAGCGGCCCCACTCGTAATCCGAGTCCAGCGGCAGCAGCGTGTGATCGAGGTCGAAGAGGGCCAGCGTGGTCATGCAGGTGGTTCGCCTTCCCGTTGCAGCAGGTTGCGCAACAGCGGTAACGTGATCGGGCGCTGGGTCTCGAGCGAATGACGGTCGAGGGCGTCGAGCATGGCCGACAGCGAGCGCATGTCACGTTGAAAATGAGTGATGAGATAGGGTAACACGCCAGGGGAGAGCGCCATGCCGCGCGCCTGCGCCGCCATGGTCAATGCTTCGATCTTTTCGGCGTCGCTCAGTTCGTGCAGGTGATACACCAGGCCCCAGCCGAGCCGGGTACGCAAATCTTCCCGCAAGCGCAGCAGCGCCGGCGGCAGGCAGCCGGCGCTGACCAGCGTGGCGCCGTGCTCGCGCACCTGGTTGAAAAGCGCGAAGGCGGCGACCTGCGCCTGCGGACCAAGGCGGTCGGCGTCGTCGATCAGGTACAGCGAGATGGCGGGGTCGAAGTAGAAAGCGTCGTCGAGATCGTCGTCACGCGCATGGGCGGCGCCATTGATGCGACGGGTGTGCGGGGCGGCCGACAGCGCCTGCAGCAGATGCGACTTGCCGGCGCTGGCCTGGCCCCAGAAATAGACGAAGCGCCGGTCCAGTGGCAAACGGATGCCGCTGGCCTGGGCTGCGCCAAGCTGATCGACCAGGCTGGTCAGTTCGGCATTGCCGCCGACGACGAAACTGGCCAGCGAAGGCGGCTTCGGCGCATCGAGTCCCAGGATCAGCTGGCGCATCATGATGAGCGGGGACGGCAAGACGCCATCGGCGTGATGCGCGGCGAGGATGGCGACGCCAGCATCGATTCTGCAAATGCATGCGTCGATGGATCCACCGACCATTGCGGCCGACGTCCCTGGCCTGCAAAAATCGATCGCGCGGATCGCGCACGGTGTTGCCGCCTGCCGGCGCTGAAAGAAAATGCCATGGAAAGGAATGTCGAAACCATCGGTTTGCTAGAATACGGGTCTTTCCGAAAGGCCGATTCAGCACGCCTTCCGGTCATCAACCCGCTATTTTACTGCCTCCATTGCCAATTCCATCATGAGCAAGCCTTCCAGCGTGTCCCTTTCCTACCGCGACGCCGGTGTCGACATCGATGCCGGTGATGCGCTGGTCGAGGCAATCAAGCCATTTGCCAAGCGCACCATGCGCGAAGGTGTCCTGGGCGGACTGGGCGGATTCGGCGCGCTGTTTGAATTGAGCAAGAAATTCAAGGAGCCGGTGCTGGTCTCCGGCACCGATGGCGTCGGCACCAAGTTGAAGCTTGCCTTCCATTTGAACCGGCATGACACGGTCGGCATCGACCTGGTCGCCATGAGCGTCAACGACATCCTGGTGCAGGGTGCCGAGCCACTGTTTTTCCTCGACTATTTCGCCTGCGGCAAGCTCGACGTGACCACCGCAACTGCCGTCATCAAGGGCATTGCCCAGGGCTGCGAGCAGGCCGGTTGCGCCCTGATCGGCGGCGAGACGGCGGAGATGCCGTCGATGTATCCGGCCGGCGAATATGACCTGGCCGGTTTTGCAGTCGGCGCGGTCGAGAAAGCCAACCTGATCGATGGCACCACGATTGCCGCCGGCGATGTCGTGCTCGGTCTTGCATCATCGGGCGCGCATTCGAACGGTTATTCGCTGGTGCGCAAGATCATCGAGGTGGCGCAGCCGGATCTGCAGGCCGATTTCCATGGCCGGAAGCTGGCAGATGTCCTGATGGCACCGACCCGTATCTACGTCAAGCCGCTGCTGGCGCTGATGGCGTCGATGCCGGTCAAGGGCATGGTGCACATCACCGGCGGCGGACTGCTGGAAAACATTCCACGGGTGCTGCAGCCGCACTTGACCGCTGTCCTGCAGCGCGATGGCTGGACCATGCCGCCGCTTTTCACCTGGCTGCAGGAGCATGGCAATGTCGCCGACGACGAGATGCACCGCGTCTTCAATTGCGGCATCGGCATGACCGTGATCGTGGCAGCCGAGCATGCCGAAGCCGCCATGGCGCAACTGCGCGCGGCCGGTGAGACGGTGTCGCGCATCGGCGAGATCCGCACGCGGGAGGAAGGGCAGGCGCAGACCATCGTGGTCTAGGCACCCGCGCCTTTGCCAGAATCGGCGCAGCGGTCCGCTGCGGTTCGCTGTGGCCGCAACAACGCTGGCAGCCGCAACAGCTCCAGCAGCCGTAGCAGCATGGCAGCTGTTACAACTCGGCAGCCGCGACCAGCCGACTGCCTGCTTCGATCAATCAGAATTGCCGGTCGTGATCCGGCCGCTCGGCCAGCGCCTGCAAGGGTGCCGGTTCGATCACCTGCTGCGCCAGCGCCAATGGCGGCGCAACCCGTACCGGCCGGCTGTGCATGTTGGTGGCCGACAGCACATTGCTGGTGATGTCCGGCGCCGCATCCCAGACTGGATCGTCGATCGCCTCGAACACCCGTTTCAGTTGCTGGCCCCAGGTGTTGCGGATCATCTGGAAATACTGATTCTTTTCATCGATCGTGACAAACCGGCTGACTTTGAGCGAATCGGTTTCGTACACCAGCAAATCCAGCGGCAAGCCGACCGAAATGTTGGAGCGCAGCGTGGAATCCATCGAGATCAAGGCGCACTTGGCGGCTTCGTCGAGTTCGGTGGTGGCATTGATGACGCGGTCCAGGATCGGCTTGCCATACTTTGATTCACCGACCTGGAAATAGCAGCTTTCGTCACAGGATTCGATGAAGTTGCCGGCCGAGTACATCTGGAACAAGCGGCAGGGTTCGCCCGCGATCTGGCCGCCGAACAACATGCTGACATTGAAATTGATGTCGAATTCTTCGAGCATCTTGGCGTCGCGCGCATACACCACGCGAATCGCTTCGCCGACGATCTGGGCCGCTTCATACATCGTCTTGGCGGTCCAGACACTGCGTCCGGTGGCATTGGTATGGTCGGCCATGACCTGGCGGATCGATTGCGAGATCGAGAGATTTCCGGCCGTCATCAACACCATCATCCGGTCGCCCGGATTCTCGAAAACATTCATCTTGCGGAATACGCCGACGTGGTCGACGCCGGCGTTGGTACGGGAGTCGGACAGGAAGACCAGTCCGGCATCGAGGCGCATCGCTACACAGTAAGTCATGGGCGGTGCCGTAATCAGGAAAATGTTTATTCTAACAAAGGGGCACGCTGAATCGGTTGTTGCTGCGGTTGTTGCTGCGGTTGTATTCACGCACGATCTGCGCCTTGCGCCGGATCTCGTTGCCGACAATTTTCAGGATTGTGTCAATGCCGGCGTGCAGATCGGCTATCTGCCAGTCGACCTTGCCGACATGCGAAAAGTCCTTCAACGCCTGGACCATGTCTCGCACCCGGTTCAGGCCTTCCATCGACTCCTTGACCAGGTCGCTCATGTCCTGCTTCAGTCACGACAACTCGGCGCTCTCGCACGGGCGGCGAAGCTGCTCCCGGGTAATGTTGCTCGGTTTCATGGGCGACGCCAGCGGCCAGTTGGCCGATCGAGGCCATTTTTCCGGATTGCTCCAGCAGTGCCTGGGTCTGTTCCTGCTGCGCGATCCTGCGCCGCAGTTCGCGCTGCGACATGACCTGGCGCGACAGGGCATGTCGGGACGACGCGCGTCATGGCGGCCACCGAAAGGCGCGTCCGTCGTATCAACCCAGTCACCAGACGATGCTCAGGCCGCCAGCGGCACCAGGAAATCGCGGCTGATGCGCTGGCCGAGTTCGAACACGCATTCCAGGAACTTGGTCAGATACACGTGCAGGCCCTCGTCGAGGATGTCTTCGATACGGGCGAACTGCAGCTCGGCATGCAGCTTGCCCGCATAACGTTCGGTGTCGAGTGAGACTTCGTTGCCGACCAGGCGCAGGTTCTCGGTCACCTCGGTCATGCAATGCAGGAGCGAGCGCGGCATGTCGTCACGCAGCATGAGGAGCTCTGCCACCCGCGCCGGCGTGATCGCATTTCGATACACCTTGCGATAGATTTCGAAGGCCGACACCGAGCGCAGGATCGCCGCCCAGAAATAAAAATCACGCTGGGTTTCCTCGCCCAGGCCGGCGCCGGATTGCATGGCGTTGCCGCCGTCGTGAAATTTCACGTCCAGCAGGCGGGCGGTGTTGTCGGTACGTTCCAGGAACGTGCCGATGCGGATGAAGTGAAAGGATTCGTCGCGCAGGGTGGTGCCGATGGTGACGCCGCGCGAGAGGTGAGAACGGTATTTCACCCATTCGAAAAATCCGCTCGGGTCCTGCTCCAGCATGCCGTCATTCAACCGGCGCTCCATCTCCAGCCAGGTCGTGTTGTGGGTTTCCCAGACCTCGGTGGTGAGCGTGCCGCGCACCGCACGGGCGTTCTCGCGCGCAGCCGTCAGGCAGGAGGCGATCGAGGATGAATTGCCGCGGTCGCGGACCATGAAGGCGAGCACGTCGCGCTGGTCGATCTCGTTTTCGCGGTAGGCATATTTCGCATCGAAGGCGGGTTGCAGCTCGGAGATGCCGAGCATGGCGCGCCAGCCGCGCGAGGCTTCCTCGCCCGATTGCGGCATCAATGACGTCTGCATGTTCACATCAAGCATGCGGGCGGTGTTTTCGGCGCGCTCGATGTAGCGTGCCATCCAGAACAGGTGATCGGCTGTACGACTGAGCATGGGATTAGTTCTCCAGAATCCAGGTGTCCTTGGTGCCGCCGCCCTGGGACGAGTTGACCACCAGCGAGCCGTCCTGCAGGGCGACCCGGGTCAGCCCGCCAGGCACCATCGAAACTGTCTTGCCGGACAGGACGAACGGCCGCAGATCGATGTGACGCGGCGCGATGCCGGATTCCACATAGGTCGGGCAGGCCGACAGCGCCAGTGTCGGCTGGGCGATGTAGCCTTCCGGCTTGGCGATCAGGCGCTGGCGGAATTGTTCGATCTCGGCCTTGGAGGAGGCGGGCCCGATCAGCATGCCGTAGCCGCCGGCGCCATGAACTTCCTTGACCACCAGTTTTTCCAGGTTGGCCAGGGTGTAGCACAGGTCCTTTTCATTGCGGCACTGATAGGTCGGCACGTTGTTCAGGATCGGCTCTTCCGAGAGATAGAAGCGGATCATGTCCGGCACGAAGGGATAGATCGACTTGTCGTCGGCCACGCCGGTGCCGATCGCATTGGTCAGCGTCACGTGGCCGGCACGGTAGGCCGACAGCAGGCCCGGCACACCGAGCGAGGAATCCTTGCGAAACGCGAGCGGATCAAGGTAATCGTCGTCGATCCGGCGATAGATGACGTCGACCCGTTTTGGCCCGCGCGTGGTGCGCATGTAGACCGCTTCGTCCTTCACGAACAGGTCCTTGCCCTCGACCAGCTCGACGCCCATCTGCTGGGCCAGGAATGCATGCTCGAAATAGGCCGAGTTGTACATGCCGGGTGTCAGCACCACCACCGTCGGATCGACCACGCCGACCGGCGCCACCGAACGTAGATTGTCGAGCAACATGTCCGGGAAGTGCGCCACCGGTGCGACCTGATGCCGGGCGAACAGCTCGGGAAACAGCCGCATCATCATCTTGCGGTTTTCCAGCATGTAGGACACGCCGGAGGGCACCCGCAGGTTGTCTTCCAGGACATAGAACTCGCCGGCGCCGGCGCGCACGATGTCGACCCCGGCGATATGGGCGTAGATGTCGGAAGGAACCGAGATGCCCTGCATTTCAGGACGGTATTGCGCATTGCGCAGGATCTGCTCGGCCGGCACGATGCCGGCCTTGATGATGTCCTGGGCGTGATAGATGTCGTGGATGAACATGTTCAGCGCGCGCACCCGCTGCACCAGGCCAGCTTCGAGCCGGGCCCATTCGGCGGCAGTGATGATGCGGGCAATGATGTCGAACGGGATCAGGCGCTCGGTGCCGGCGTCGTTGCCATAGACGGCGAAGGTGATGCCGACGCGGCGAAAGATCAGGTCGGCCTCGGCGCGCTTGCTGGCAATGGTGGCGGCCGACTGCTCGGCCAGCCAGGTGCAGAAATCATGGTAATGCGCACGCACCGCGACGCCGTCATCGGCGTACATTTCATCGAAAAAATTTGCCATGGAGATCAGTGTGGGTGGTGGGAATGCGCCGCCGGCTGCGATGGCTTCGTGGGACGAATCAGAGTATCAAGAAATATGCCATCTCGGAAATATTTCAATGTCGGAGATGCCGCTGCTTAAGGCTTTGCAGTGCCGGCGCGTCGCCGGCACCTTCACCGGCATGGTCGCCCGCATCTCTGCACCGTGCCTCCACCCTCTCTGCAGTCCTGTCAGGGACTACGCAAATGATCGACCAATGCCTTGCTGCGCGTGCCCGGCGCCGGTGTCGCGAGGCTGACGGCGATCAGCGCCGTGAAGCCTGCCGGGACGCCGAAGATGCCGGCCGAGATCGGTGCAATGTGGAACCAGAGCTGCTCGAGCGATCCGCCCAGGACCGGATTGGTGCGCACCATGTAATAGACGCACATGCCGAAGCCGGCCAGCATGCCGGCCATCGCACCATGCCGGTTCGCCCGTTTCCAGAAAATGCCCGATACCAGTGCAGGAAACAGGGCCGACGCCGCCAGAGAAAATGCCGCGCCGACCAGCGACAGGATATCGGCCGGTTTCAACGAGGCGGCGTAGGCCGCCACCAGTGCTACCAGCAGCAGAAGCAATTTCGATACCGTCACGCGTTTCTGGGTCGATGCGGCGCGGTCGACGGTGCGGTAATAGACGTCATGCGAAAGCGCGTTGGAAATCGTCAGCAGCAGGCCGTCCGCCGTCGACAGGGCAGCCGCCAGTCCGCCGGCGGCGACCAGGCCCGAGATCACGTACGGCAATCCGGCGATCTCCGGCGTGGCCAGGACCACGATGTCGCCGTCGATGACGATTTCGGCCAGCTGGACGATGCCGTCATGGTTGATGTCGGTGATGCGCACCAGGGGATTGCTCTTGTCGATGTCGGCCCAGTAAGTCACCCATCCCGGCAAGCGGGAAAAATCGCTGCCGACCAGTTGCGTGTAGATGTCAAACTTGACGAGAACCGCCAGCGCCGGGATCGTAATGTAGAGCAGCATGACGAAGAACAGCGTCCAGAACACCGAGGCGCGCGCTTCCTGCACCGAGGGCGTGGTGTTGTAGCGCACCAGGATATGCGGCAGGGCCGCGGTGCCCAGCATGAGGCAGAACACCAGTGCCAGAAAATTGTTGCGCTGGACTTCGGGAGACATGCCGTCGCGCCCCGGGAAGGGAGCGGTATGCGGCAGCACCGGTTGCGCCCGCGCCAGGTTGGCTGCCCGCGCCTCCAGCCATCGCCGGCGCGCTTCATCGACGTCTTTCGGATAGGCCGCCAGGTCGCGGGTCGCTGCCTTGATGTCGATCAGGGAAGCGTTGCCGAGCTTCAGGTTCTCCACCCGGCGCTGGGCTTCCACGCGGCCGTCTTCCCAGGATTTCGGCAATGCCTTGACCCGCGCTTCGAAGGACGCCGCGTGCGCCCGGAAGATGTCACGTACCGCTATTTCCTTTGGATCGGCGTTCAGCACGGCTTCGCGCTCGCTCAGGCGCGCCAGCGCCGAGCCGTATGCCACTTGCGGAATCGGCACGCCGGTATGCTTGATCGACAGGTACACCACCGGAATCATGTAGGCGATGATCAGGATGATGTATTGCGCCACCTGGGTCCAGGTCACGGCGCGCATGCCGCCCAGGAACGAGCAGACCAGGATGCTGGCCAGCCCCAGGAAAATGCCGACCGAGAAGTCGACGCCGGTGAAGCGCGAGGTGATCAGGCCGACGCCATAGATTTGCGCCACCACGTAGGTAAAGGACACGATCACGGTGGCGCCGACGGCGATCAACCGCACTGCATCCACGCCGTTATTTCCACCGATGCCACCTCTGCTGCCGCTGCTGCCACTGCCGTCACCGTTGCCGCGATTGCCCTGGACCGGATCGGCATAACGGGCCGACAGGAAGTCGGGAATCGTGAACTGGCCAAGCTTGCGCAGGTAGGGCGCGATCAGCAACGCCACCAGGCAAAAACCGCCGGTCCAGCCCATGATGTAGGCCAGGCCGTCGAAGCCGAGCAGGTACAGGCCGCCCGCCAGGCTGATGAAACTGGCAGCCGAAATCCAGTCGGCGGCAGTCGCCATGCCGTTGAAGATGGCCGGCACGCGGCGGCCGGCGACATAGTATTCCGAGACATCGCTGGTACGGCTGAGCACGCCGATGCCGGCATACAGAACGATGGTGGCGAACATGAACAGGTAGCCGATCCACTGGCGCGGAATGCCTTCCTTCTCCAGGATCGCCAGGGCGACCAGGAACAGCAGGAAGCCGATCGTGAAGACCGTGTAATACACGCTCAGCCGGCGTGAAAACGTCCTGGTGCGTGGATCAGCCATGCGGCTCCTGCGCCGCATCGGCGTGGCGTGCGGCTTCTTCCCGGCACCGGCGGTCAAGAATCTGCATGCGCCACGCATGGAGACCGACGATCAGCAGATAGAGCAGGGTCGTGCCTTGCGCCGCCATGTAATAGGAAAACGGCCAGCCGAACAAGGTCAGGCCAGACAACGCGCGCGCGAAGAACACCACGCCGAAGGTAAGCGCCAGCCAGCAGGTGAACAGCAGCGCGGTCAGGCGGCGGGTGCGGGCCCAGTGACGGGACTGCGCGCCACCGTCGGTGCGGTGCCTGGTCGCCATCAGCCGATGTCCTCGATGAAGGCGGCCCGCTCGTGCATGGGCAGCGTGACCCGGAACACGCTGCCCGGATGCCGCGCATCGGTGGCATGCGCATTGGCATCGATCTCGACGCGCGCCCCATGTTGCTGCGCGATTTCCCGCACGATCGCCAGGCCCAGACCGCTGCCTTCGACGTTGCTGCCCAGGATGCGATAGAAGCGTTCGAAGACATGGCCGCGCTCGGCGACCGCGATGCCGGGACCGGTGTCCTCGACTTCGACGATCGCCACCGTCTGCGCGGCGTCGGTGCGCACCCGCACCGTCACGCGGCCTTCCGGTGGCGTATAGCGCAGGGCATTGTCGATCAGGTTGTTGAGCAGTTCGCGCAGCATGGTCGGATTGCCGCGCACCATGACCGGATGGCCAGGCTGCTCGAAGCCGAGATCGATCTTCAGTGCAAACGACGCCTGCACCCAATCCTGCACGGCAATGCGCGCCAGTTCGGACAATTCGATCGGCGTCGACAGCGTCACCTCCGGCATCTGGTTTTCCGCGCGTGCCAGGGTCAGCAGCTGGTTGATCAAACGGGTGGCGGCTTCCGAGCTTTTCGAGAGCTGCTGCAGCGAACGGTGGATCTCGTCCTGGCTCGTTTGGCGCAGGGCCAGCTCGCTTTGCATGCGCATGCCGGCCAGGGGCGTCTTCATCTGGTGCGCGGCGTCGGCGATGAAACGCTTCTGCATCTGGATCGTTTGCGACAGGCGCGCCAGCATGTCGTTGAGGGAACCGACCAGCGGCGAGATCTCTTCCGGCACCTGGCCGGCATCGATCGGACTCATGTCGTCCGGCC